>CAZKOR010000277.1:0-4550 GCA_964554405.1 uncultured Bacteroides sp.
TACCGTACTCCGCGGTATGGTGCATGTCCCATGTTCTTATCTGCACCTCAAAGGGCAGACCCTCCTTGCCGATAACCGTCGTGTGCAGGGATTGGTACATATTGGATTTAGGCGTTGCAATATAGTCCTTGAAGCGGTTAGGAATAGGCGTGAACATATCGTGTATCAGACCCAGCGAGTTATAGCACTCGTTTACGGTATCAACGATAATCCTCACTGCGTATTTGTCGTATATCTGGTCAATGCTCTTGCCCTGCAAAAACGCTTTTTTGTAAATTCCGTAGACGGATTTTACACGTCCCTCGATCTGCGGCGGACGCTGAAAAGTCGCCGCTTGGAAAACAGGTTTTATGTCAGCTGCAGGATAATCTGAAAATAGCCGGAGAAGATATGATACCCATTTGTCAGGATACGGGAATGGCGGTTGTTTTTGTCGAAATAGGGCAGGATGTTCATTTTACCGGAGGTAGTTTGGAAGATGCCATTAACGAGGGCGTAAGGAGAGGATATGTAGAGGGTTATCTTAGAAAATCCGTTGTAAAAGACCCTCTTATAAGAGAAAATACGAAGGACAACACACCTGCGATTATTCATTATGAAATGACTGCCGGAGAGAATGTAAAGATTACGGTTGCGCCGAAAGGATTCGGCAGTGAAAATATGAGCAGGGTTTTTATGCTCAAACCCGCAGATGGTATCGAGGGAGTTAAGGATGCTATTCTTACGGCAGTCAGGGATGCAGGACCGAATGCCTGTCCGCCTATGGTGGTCGGCGTAGGTATTGGCGGAACTTTTGAAAAATGTGCGTTAATGGCTAAGAAGGCATTGACAAGACCTGTAGATGAGCATTCCGAAATACCTTATGTGAAAGAACTGGAAGAAGAAATGTTAAATAAAATCAATCAAACAGGAATTGGACCGGGAGGCTTGGGCGGTTCAACTACAGCGCTTGCCGTTAATATTAATACATACCCAACGCATATTGCAGGGCTGCCGGTTGCTGTCAATATCTGCTGTCATGTCAACAGACATGCGGTAAGAACCCTTTAAGAAAGACGAGAGGAAAGAGAAATGGAACAGCATATACAGGCGCCGATGAGCGTGGAAGATACAAGAAAGCTTCAGGCAGGGGATTATGTTTATATCACCGGAACCATTTATACTGCGAGGGATGCGGCGCATAAAAGAATGTCCGAAGCATTGGAAAAAGGAGAAAACCTGCCCTTTGATATAAAAGGCAACATTATATATTATATGGGACCTTCTCCCGCAAGAGAGGGCAGACCGATTGGTTCCGCAGGACCGACTACGGCAAGCCGTATGGATAAATATACGCCAAAGCTGTTGGATTTGGGGTTAATCGGCATGATAGGAAAAGGCAAACGTTCTGACGCGGTAAAGGAAGCGATTGTCAGAAACGGAGCTGTGTATTTTGCAGCAGTAGGCGGGGCAGGTGCATTATTATCGAAATCTATCAAAACGTCGGAAGTCATTGCTTATGATGATTTGGGAACCGAGGCAATCAGAAAACTGGAAGTTGAGAATTTTCCGGTGATTGTCGTAATCGATTCCGAGGGAAATAATTTGTACGAGGTGGCAATTAAGGAGTATTGTGTCGAATAGGGATAAAGCGTATATAGATGCTGAAGAGAAAGAGTCTGGTTAGTATGAAGACGAAAATTAATTTCACAAAAAAAATTTGGTTTTATATTATCATAATAGAGTTATTGCTGCTCGCGGGAGGAGTATTTGTTTACAGTAAACGGGAAACGGTTACTTTGAACTATACTCAGGATGATATGCATTATGATAATGGAGAAAACGGCTTTTATCTGGAACCATCTTATGACTATCAATATATTAAATCACCACAGATTATCCTTCCCAAAGGATTGTATAGGTTTACGGTTCAATATGAATGCGCAAACCGGGATGTTACGAGGATGGAAATGCAATATGCGGATGGTCTGTTAGACGCTGATGTGTCAGGCTATATTTTTCTTCCGGATTCGAATAGTGTATCTTGTGATTTTAAGGTAAAATATGCGGACAGACCCATCATAATAAAAGCAAGGCTGAGCGGGGACGCAGTAGAGGGAGATTACCTGTTACTTAGGGAGATAATGATAGTTCCTGCAGATTCTTCTATGCTAAATTTTCTGTTTCAGATAGCAGGATTTTTTTTAATTGTAGATATTCTTTTGTTTTGGTACGTTGCAAAAGAACGTATTTTTGTCAGTCATGAGGATGAAATATATTTTAAAGCACTTTTGTTGATGGTTCTCTTTCTCTGCATGCCACTTATGGTAAATTATATTTTTGAAAATGACGCGCAGGATTTGAAATTTCATCTGACAAGAATTGAAGGAATTAAAGAAGGATTGCTGAATGGTGCTTTCCCGGTAAAAATACAGCCTTTCTGGCTGAACAATCATGGTTATGCCACTTCTGTGTTTTATGGCGACGTCTTTTTGTATGTTCCTGCACTGCTTCGGATCATGGGAGTTTCCATTCAGGGAGCTTACAAATTTTTTATTCTTTTTATGAATACAATAACTGTCTTCCTATCCTACCATTGTTTTTCCAAAATGAGCAGCCGCAGGATAGGATTGTTGTGTGCTATTGTATATTCTTCCAATATATACCGCTTAAATGATATATATACAAGAGCTGCGGTCGGAGAATATACTGCAATTACGTTTTTACCTTTGGTCATGTATGGATTGTGGAAGGTATATACGCTTCCGGAAGAGTCAGAGGAACATAAACGGAGCTGGATTACGATTACATTGGGCTGTACAGGTATTTTTCTTTCTCATATGATATCAACGGAGATGACTGCTTTATTCATCCTTTTATCAGCAATCATTTTGTGGAAGAAGACTTTGAGAAAGAAGACTCTTCTGGTATTGGCAAAGGCTGTAGGTGCGACGGTATGTCTGAATGTCTGGTTTTTGATTCCATTCTTGGATTATATGGTAAGCGGACGGTATAAAATAAATACTTCAGGCACACAGTTGCTAGAGTATGAATTAGAGAGAAAAGGAAATTTTGTGGCGCAATTCTTTATGACGGTTTATTCTGCATTGCGGGGTTCTACCAAAAATGAAACCGGCGTTGCAGGCGCTACCCCGCTTACAATCGGTCTTGCGGGTATGGTTGTAATAGCAGGATGGTTCCTTTTGTGCATGGGGGGGGATAAAAATGAACAGGACAGAGAAGAAAGAAAAGAGGGAAACTTTGCGTTCTTTTTATGTATTTTAAGTCTTTTTATGACCACCTATTTCTTTCCCTATACATGGTTGGCAAAGGTGCTTCCAATCTTGAAAATGCCAATGGGGAGCCTGCAGTTTCCATGGAGATTTTGGGTGATTGCGGGTGCGGTGGTCTGTTATCTCTTATGCGTTATGATGAAGAGCGGTCAGCTCGACCAACAGAAAAAGAAGCTGTTTGCAGGGGTTGTGGTTTTTTTGGCTCTGTGGCAGAGCCTGTCTTACATGAGCGGATGTCTGTATGAAGGAGAAGTTTATCGAATTTATGAGACAGGCGGGTTGTCCTCCTTTGATGTTGTAAGTGGAGAGTATATTCCGGTGGATTCAGATGGAAAAGATGATTTGAGTCAATGTATTAATCAGATTACATATGATGCGGAGACCGTTTCTGTGGAGAATTGGTACAGAGAGAAAGGCACTGTTATAGTTACGGCAACTAATTTTACAGATCAGACCAGTCAGGTAGAAGTGCCGTTGCTTTTTTATAAGGGCTATCAGGCCATTGCGGATAGCGGTGAACAATTGCAGATTCAGCCCGGAGCTTCATACCGTATTTCGGTTTCAGTTCCGGCCGGTTTTTCGGGGAGATTTAGTGTGAAATTTAAGGAACCCTGGTATTGGCGGCTGTGCGAATGGATATCGCTCTTTACGCTTATGGGAATGATTATATTGGTGTTTAGACCGATTAGAGAAAAATTAATTTCTGTCAGAATGAAAGCTTCTTCCATCGGCGGTATCTTAGCGGTAATTGCAGCTACATATTTAAAAGGTGTCATGTAAAACAGAAAAAGCATTGACAAATAAGAACGGCTTATGTATAATAACATTTGCGTCATATGTTTGACGTGAATTCCATATTGGTAGAGGAGAGTTCAGACTATGGAGAAATACTCAAGAGGCTGAAGAGGCGCCCCTGCTAAGGGTGTAGGTCGTTTACGCGGCGCGAGGGTTCAAATCCCTCTTTCTCCGCTTTATCTACTGATAAGATGAGAGTCGGAAGTATTGATTTCAATACTTCCGATTTTTTATGACAAAAAAGGAAGCATTCATTTCTTTGGTCTTGAAAAAAATTCTGATTCTCCGATATACCATACAGAAAAAATAATTGCGAAAATAGAGTTTTGCAAATGTCTGTTGATATGAACAAAAAGGAGGATATCATATGTCTATAGCAGGAGTTGGAGCAGGAAGTCAGACATATTCGGCGGAATATACGGAAAGAAAGGATTTGGTTGTAAAAACCTATGCCTATAAAGACGGCAAAGGGCAGGAAATTAC
>CAZKOR010000278.1:0-4481 GCA_964554405.1 uncultured Bacteroides sp.
TAGAGGGATGTGTCAAACTGTTCGGTAGTGACCCCGTGCCGGGCAAGAATCGACTCGGTATACAAGTTGCGCTTGTTGTCAGCGTGACCTTGTTCTTAGCTGTTATTGTAGCGAAGATAGTAGGATCTACACTGCCGATGATTGCCAAAAGAATAGGAATGGACCCTGCCGTTATGGCGAGTCCATTCATTACAACGATTGTAGATGCGATTTCTTTGTTGATTTACTTCAGAATCGCTACGATTGCATTAGGTATATAGAATATATAACAAATGTTATTGACCGGATTTTGCGGCTGCCGAAATGGCGGCCCTTTTTCTTAAGGTCGGGTCAAGGATTTTCTTCCGAATCCGCAGATTGTCCGGGGTTACTTCTAACAATTCGTCCGTATCAATAAATTCCAATGCCTGTTCTAAGCTTAACACTCTGGGAGGCGTCAGACGCAGTGCTTCGTCAGCGCTGGAAGAACGTGTGTTGGTAAGCTGCTTTTTCTTGCAGACATTCAGTTCGATATCCTCTCCGCGCCCGTTTTGACCGACAATCATACCGGAATATACTTTTGTGCCGGGACCGATAAAGAGAGTACCGCGTTCCTGAGCATTATAAAGACCGTATGTGATTGCTTCACCCGCTTCATAAGCAATTAGGGAACCCTGCTTGCGGTATTGGATATCTCCTTTATAGGGACCATAGCCGTCAAAGATACTGTTCATGATGCCATTGCCCTTGGTATCGGTCATAAATTCATTACGATAGCCAATCAACCCCCTGGAAGGAATGGAAAATTCCAGACGGGTGTATCCGCCGGAAGCCTGTCCCATACTTCTCAACTCGCCTTTTCTCTGGCTTAGTTTTTCTATAACGGTACCGGAAAATTCATCGGGAACATCCACATAAGTCAGTTCCATCGGCTCGGTTTTTTTGCCGTTTTCATCAGTTTTATACAAAACTTCCGCTTTGCTGACCGCAAATTCATAACCTTCTCTACGCATATTTTCGATGAGGACGGATAAATGCAGCTCGCCTCGTCCGGAAACTTTGAACGACTCCGTGGTATCCGTTTCTTCTACGCGTAGGGAAACGTCCGTATTCAGTTCGCGGAACAGTCTGTCTCGCAGATGGCGGCTGGTAACGTATTTGCCCTCCTGTCCGGCAAGCGGAGAATCGTTGACGATAAAGTGCATAGCGATTGTCGGCTCCGAAATTTTCTGGAAAGGAATCGGGTCCGGTTTATCAGGAGAGCAAAGCGTATCGCCGATATGGATATCGGTAATACCGGAAATTGCGACAATGGAACCGATTCCGGCTTCTTTTACTTCTACTTTATTAAGTCCGTCATATTCATACAATTTGCTGACTTTGACTTTTTTCAGCTTATCAGGTTCGTGGTGATTGACAATGGCAACATCCTGATTGACCTGAATCGTTCCGTTATCGACCTTACCAACACCGATGCGTCCCACATATTCATTATAATCAATTGTACTGATAAGCACCTGTGTGCCTGCTTCAGGGTCTCCGCACGGTGCGGGAATATGCTCTAAAATCGTATCAAACAGCGGAGTCATATCCTTACCCTTCACGGTAATCTGTGTGGTTGCCGTACCTGTCTTGGCGGAAGCATAGACAAAAGGGCAGTCTAACTGCTTGTCGTTGGCGTCCAAATCCATCAACAGTTCTAATACCTCGTCTACAACCTGTAAAGGTCTTGATTCCGGTCTGTCGCATTTGTTGATACAGACAATGACGGATAAATCCAAATCCAAAGCCTTTTTTAACACGAACTTCGTCTGCGGCATAGGCCCCTCAAAGGCATCTACCACCAGAACGACGCCGTCAACCATTTTCAGGACACGTTCTACTTCACCTCCGAAGTCGGCGTGGCCGGGCGTATCAATAATATTGATTTTTACGCCTTTATACATAACAGCTGTATTTTTTGATAAAATAGTGATGCCGCGCTCACGCTCTAAGTCATTGGAGTCCATGACACGTTCCGCTACTTCCTGATTTTCACGAAAGACACCGCTTTGCTTTAACAATTCATCCACCAATGTCGTTTTACCATGGTCTACATGGGCGATAATGGCGATATTTCTAACATCTTCACGTACTGTATTCATTTTATAACAAGGCTCCTTTCTACGGGGTAATCCTCTGATTTTCAACCTAAGGATTCAGTATATCACCAGAGGGCGGAAGTTGCAAGTAATAGATGTTTAAACACTGATGCTTTTTTACTTGTGTTTGCAATTGGATAGATGTATGATTTAAAAGTATACATTATAATAATGAATATACGCGGAAATACGAAGGGCAGGATGCAGATAGATGAGAAGATATGGAAAATATAGAAGATATATGAGAAGAGAAAAAAGAATCCACAGGCAAGAAAGGTCGTTCCACAGATGGCTTGCAGTGTTTATGGCGGCAGTGCTGTTGATGAGCGAAAGCAATCTTACCGTGTTGGCGGAGGAAGTTATGTCTGATGAGGAAGTCTCGGAAGAAGCGTATGATGAGATATCTATGGAAGAGACAGATGCAGATAATGAGGATGATGCAGAGGGCGAAGATGAACAGCCGCATGAAGAAGGTGATGCTGCTGCAGATGATATAGGAGATGCGGATGAAGATAATAAAGGCGGTGTCGGAGTTGGCGCAGACGATGTAAATGACGGGGAAGGACTGCCTGATGAGGATAATGCGGATGAAAAAAGCTGTAGCTGTAAAAGCAGGTGCAGCGAGGATATGGTGAATGAGGATTGTCCTGTATGTGTGGAAGATTATGGTAGCTGCATTAGGCAGGAAAATGATGAATCGATAGCGGAAAATGAGGAGATAGTAGCTGACAGTGAGGATGAAGGGATTGAGACATATGCAATTAGAGCTAAATTTATTGATTTTACTGATGAGCAAGGGATTATGTATCGTATAATAAAAGATGATGAAAATGACAGGCAAGTAGAGGTTACTTCACGTGGCGCAGGATTCACATTAGCGGTCAATGAAGTGAAAATACCTGAAACAGTTTATTATAATGACAACAAATATGGGGTGACAAGTATAGGTGCCGGTGCATTTAATAGCTATAGTATAACCAGTATAGAAATACCGGATAGCGTAACAAGTATAGGTGAAAGCGCATTTGTTAACTGTAAAAGCTTAAAGAGTATAAAAATACCGAATAGCGTAACAAGTATAGGCTGGGAGACATTTGCATACTGTAGCAGTTTAAAGAGTGTAGAAATACCAAATAGCGTAACAAGTATAGATAACTATGCATTTTTTTATTGTAGCAGCTTAACCGATATAAAAATACCGGATAGTGTAACAAGTATAGGTGAATGTGCATTTGAGGGTTGTAGTAGCTTAAAGAGTATAGAAATACCGGATGGCGTGACAAGTATAAGCCAATCCGTATTTGCTCATTGTAGCAGCTTAAGCAGTATAGAAATACCGGATAGTGTAACAAGTATAGAGGATAATGCATTTAGTGAGTGTAGCAGCTTAAAGAGTATAGAAATACCGGATGGCGTAACGAGTATAAGTAATAGTGCATTTTATTTTTGTTACAATTTAACTAGTATAAAAATACCAAATGGCGTAACAAGTATAGGTGGTATGGCATTTTGGGGGTGTCAGGGGTTAAGCACCTTACGGATTGTCGTACCTTCAGACGGAACTGGTATAATTGTCCCTGAGGTTGATAACGATACTTTTGGGGGTATTCCCTCTGACTGCTATATCGTTTTCATAACAGAAGACGGGTCACCGCTGACAGGAAGCGCACTTGAAGCTGCCAGAGCGGCTTATAAGGCAGATGACGATGGAGATACCAGCGATGACCTTTGGTGGGGATGGAAACTCAAGAAACCGGATATTTCTTCTTCCATAACAATCAATGTCCATAAAGACAACAGTGATTGGTCAGACCATACAAGAAAGTTTGCTCTTCAATCAGAAACAAATCCTGCCGCTGCACTGATTACTGACCTTACCAAAGTAGTGGATGGGCAGTACAAGATTTTTGACATTACCAATGTGGCAGACGGCACTTCCGGAATCGATACGGAAGAAACCATAACAATTAGCGGCGGTGCAGGAGAAGCTACGGTAGATTATTATACAGTAACCTTCTATGACGGCAGTACTGCATACGAAGCAAACACTCCGCAGGCAATGCAGACAGTATTAAAAGGACAGGCTGCCTCCGAACCGTCTGAACAGCCATCCAGGACAGATCATCAGTTCAAGGAATGGGTAACTGAGAAGGGCGGAAGTAACCCTTTTGATTTTGAAAACACTGAAATAGAAGTCACAACAAGCGTCTATGCTAGCTGGATAAGTAATGTTGCAACGGAGTACTACATTTCGGCTTCATCAGGAGAGGGAGGAAGTATTTCCCCAGTGGGCAATGTAAGGGTGCAGGAAGGCGGCACGCAGACATTTGAGATTACACCGGATGAGGGCTACAGAATAAA
>CAZKOR010000279.1:0-4473 GCA_964554405.1 uncultured Bacteroides sp.
ATTGTTTTTCTGAATCTGGGTGTGTTCTTCTACATCATAAGAATGGGCGGCGCCATTAACAAGGGAAAATTTTTCGGCAAAAAATATACCCGAATTATGATACCGTCATTTGTATTTATTATTTTTACCGATATCTTTTTCACCATTGTTTCTATTTTTAATGGCGGGATTTTTAAAGGCTGGCTTGCGAAAAAACAGCCAAACTAATACTACGGAGGAAATGATATGAAAAAATTATATGAGAAAAATGAACTGACCTTTGCAATTATCTGGATTGTGATTTACTGCTTTCTGCAATCCTTGGCAAACTCATTAAATGAAATAATCGGAATCGAATTCTCTGCAAATGCCGTTTTGTGTATCCTGCAGGCGATTATCCTTTTCGCTTTTATAAAAAAGAACAACTTAATGGAACGGTACGGACTTTGTAAATCGTCTATACCCGCGGGCAGGTTTCTTTACTATATTCCGCTGATAATCTTTGCATCAGGAAATCTTTGGAACGGTGTTGCAGTCAATTATTCATGGATGGGGGCTCTCTGCCGTATAGCATGTATGCTTTGTGTCGGATTTGTAGAAGAAGTAGTTTTCAGAGGCCTCCTTTTCGAAGCAATTGCAAAGGAAAATGTAAAAAGGGCGATTATTATTTCAAGCGTGACCTTTGGCATAGGGCATATCATAAATCTGGCAAACGGAAGCGGTATGGATTTGACAGAAAATCTATGCCAGATTGTCTTTGCGGTCGCAGTCGGCTTCCTGTTTGTAACGCTTTATTATCGTGGCGGAAGTCTGCTTCCCTGCATCATCGCCCACTCCGCCAATAACTCACTCGGTACCTTTTCAAATGGAGCAGGATACGCGCCTGAACAGCAAATAGCACACCTTGTGAGTATGATTGCGATTACTGTCGCCTACACCTTAATTCTCACAAAGACACTCCCGGAAAAACAATATGCAGATACAAATAGTGAGACGGATAGCTGATATTCAGTCCGCCTTATATTGCGCAATCCGCCGATTTACGTTATAATGTTTTATAGACATTTTTCATAAAAAAGGCAAAGGAGTGTATATTATGCATTCATTTCAACCATTTCCAATCGAAGAATTAGAATTTAATCCATTTGAAAAAATCGGTAAAGAGTGGGCATTAGTTTCGGCTGGTTCCAAGAAATCAGCAAACGCCATGACCATCAGCTGGGGCGGTGTTGGCGTTCTTTGGGGAAAAAATGTTGTTTTCATTTTTATACGCGATTCCAGATATACGAAAGAACTGATAGATACATATGATCTTTTTTCTGTTTCTTTTTTAAACGATAGTTATAGAGAAGCCTTAAATTACTGCGGTTCTCATTCCGGAAGAGATGAGGATAAAATGACAAATGCCGGACTGACCTGGAATTATAAGCACTCTATCCCTTTTGTTGATGAGGGAAATCTTGTTCTGCTCTGTCAGAAATTATCGGCAACGAAAATTACGGAAGAATCGTTCCTTTCTCCTCGTATTAAGGATTGGTATAAGGACGGAGATATGCACACGATGTATGTTGCCGAGATTATAGAAGTTATGGCACGCTAAAAAATCGAGTGCGCTTGCACTCGATTTTTTATGTTATGGCATAATTGCCTGTAATCGTTTCAAAAAGACTTGATAAAACTTCTTCTCTATTTCCCTCTTCTTCATCTGCTCCAGTGTTCTGCCACGGTTTCCGTCAAGCGGATGTTCCAAGTCATACAGTGCGCTGTTTACCGCCTTGATTGCAGACTGCACAGAACTGCCCAGAATATCATCTGCCCTTTCACCGCGATATATTTTTAAGAGTCTCTGCACCATAAGCTGTGAAATATGGTCCATCATACCGTTCTTAGCAGTTCCCATACCGTCTGCGCCAACAACTGCTGCCGCGTCTAACCAAGCCTGTTTCACGCTTTCAGGCGCATTTTTTCCTATGCTGTCAAATGCCCGTTCCCAATAATATGTTTCGCTCTTTTCTCCTTCTGCCGCCGGATTTGCTTCTCCTGCTTCAGTGTCCCAATCTGTCTCTTTTTCCTCTGCCTCATCCTGTTCCACAAATAAAAGGTCTATTAAATCTTCTGAAACAGGTAATTCTATCTCCCTTTTGAAGAATGTAAATTCCTGAATGGCTACCATTAATCTCCTTGCATTTTCAAAAGACTCCATATTGCCGCTTTGCGCCTGCTCAATACTCCATGCAAACAATACACCGACATAATTTGTCTTCTCCAGTATATTTTCCGGCTGTGCAAAATTTCGCATGACGTCATCCGCATACCTGTCCGTTTTCTGAATATACAGGCAGAGTGCGGTAAACTCCGTATAATCTGCATTTTCCGGGTCTATGTCATACGGGTCAAACTCTTTTTCAAAAGAATTGCCCTCACTGTCAATTCCTTTTATAAGATAATTTCTCTCGTCGCCATTTACGTTAATGATAACTTCAAATTTCTGTCTGGAAGCCTCATAAGAATAGCATACTTCTCCATTCTCATTCCGCTTAGCCGTCAACATTTCTGTCCTAAAATCCGTCGTAATCCGTCGTGAATAAGAAAGAGGAGTCTTCGCTGTCTCCACAGCTTCCGCCTTGTCAGATTCCTCTCTTTTCCCTGGATTCATCAACTCCGGCGCTGCATTTGCAAACCACGAAAGCGCAGACGACTCCCCTTTTACTGATGATTTCGGATTTTTATTGTAAAAATCACCGTTCCATTGTTTTGTAAATAATGCTCCTATTGACATATTAATTCTCCATTTTTACTCAGCTTGCGTGTGAAAAATTAATTTTTCACACTTTACTCCATTGACGATAAACTCTTTTGCCGTATCAATTCCAAAGCACATTAATACTTTTGTAATGCTTTCCTCCCAGTCTGCACATTCAGGCAGGCATCCGCCTGTTGCAGTTTGCGCTGCCCCGCTTCCCCAAAGAAGTATGGAAAGTGCCGCTGCCATTTCCTTTGCTTCCTGATAATCACCCTGATTTAACCACTCATCTCCGTCTGAGACTTCTACGCCCTTTTCGGTAATTGTCAAAAGATAGCCGCTGTGTATAATAATTTTTGTCCCCTGTGCAAGATTGACCGCATTTCCTGCGATATTGACACTCGTTCTGTCTGCAAGACCGACAGGCACAGTCCATGCTTTCTGCCTAATAACTATCATACTCCTCTCAATCCACAGCTTTTGCTTTATCCGAAAAATCTGAAAGTTCTTTATAATCATTCTGGAAAGGATTGGCTTCGGAAAGCTTAATGCTTGTAACAGTCTGCATACCGCCTATCTGATTCGTTATCATCAGCACTTTAGAACCATCGGGCCGTGTTATAATTTCCGAATCGCTTTTCGACTCTTCCTGTACTTTTTCCTCATCTTTCGTCTTTTCTGTTTTTTTCGTCTCTTCTGCTTCCTTCATCTCTTCCACAAAACTTTGAGACGTTGAATTTTCTTTTATTCCTCTTGCCTGATACATTGTATTGTAATTAGGTGAGCTACAACTAATTCTCATTTTACAACCATGCTCCTCTCTTAACTTTTTTTACTCTGAAACGACTGCAGCAGAATATTCGCCTTAAAAGAAGAGAAAATCTGCATCGCAATACTGTCGCAATTTAGCAGCTCTTTCTGCTCTCTAAACATCGGTTCTATTGATGCGAGTTCCATAAAATATTCCGAGCGCGCCATTCTCTTAGCAAGCGCTTTCTTCTCCTCTAACTCCTCTAACAGCGCTAACAGTTCTTCTCTTTTCTTCTTACGCCTATCCCAAAAACTCTCCTCTGTTTTCTCATGAAAAAACTTTCCCCCGTTTCCGCTAGGGGTAGAATAGCGCCAGCTTTCTATATGACATTCCTCTTTCGTTGCACCAAAATGAAAGATAACAAGTTCTTTGCCGTACATAGCACCCCATTGGTCAGGAGTCCGGAAATTAATCCTCAGACAGTCTAATACCCACCGTTCATACATGGGGTCATTTTTCATTGCTTCAAACCCTTCATCGTGTATATATACTACCATGGAATCCGCTACATTAGAGGGATGTATGGGAAATGCACCGATTTTATCATAAATATAACGTTTATATTCCTCCATGGACATTGCTTTTGTATTCACTATGCTCTCTGTTTCTTTTTCTTCTTCGCTTTTTTCCAGCAGCTTATCGCAAAAAGACGCTCCGGTTATACCGCTTGTACGGTTACTCTGCGCCTGATAACTCTTTATCATTGTATCGCAGTATCTTGTCATAAAACTAAAGTGCATCGTATTGTCCATGCCGACATCCCTCTTTTCTTTCAAAATTTATCTTCCTGATAATAATACGAATGAAAAAGGCAAAAAGTTTCAACTGTGAAAAAAAATTGGCATCTTCTTGACATAATTTTCACATATATTTTTAATAAAGTTTATCTTGTAATGAAAAACAGAATGTGCTACAATCGTATCAAGCAAAGAACAATTCT
>CAZKOR010000280.1:0-4447 GCA_964554405.1 uncultured Bacteroides sp.
CTGGTGCGGGAAAGTCATATGGGAAAAACTAAGCGCCATATCCGCCTGTCTGCATATTTTTTCATGCAGACCGAGAGAACCTCCGATAATGAACTGAATGTGGCTTTTTCCCTGTATTCCAAGGCTTGCAAGATTTCTTGCAAATTCTACAGAATCGTACATTTTTCCTGCAATTTCGAGAGTTATCACATAAGCGTCATCTTTTATATGTTTTAAAATGCGTTCCGCTTCTTTTTCTTTTATCAGTTCTTCCTGTGCCGATGACGCTCCATCAGGCGTTTTTTCATCTTCTACTTCAACGATTTCAAGTTTACAGTACCTGCTCAGGCGTTTTGTATATTCCGCTATCGCATCGCGGTAATATTTTTCTTTTATTTTTCCAACTGCAATAATTGTTATTTTCATTTTATATCAGTCCCATAGCCTAAAATAAGTTCTGGTAATAATCATCAATAAAATGATCCAAAAAGGCATCTTCTAAATTCATAAACTGTGCCTGTATCAACTGTTTCATTTTATCCGCACGCCGGAAATATTTCTGTTCCTCCGGCATTTCCTCTGATGTAAACAATCCTTCATCAATCTGTGCTGCACTTAAATTTTCCATACACCACTTTGTTATTTCCTCTACCAGGGAATCTTCGGAGACAGCTTTCTCTGACAGCGTTTTGAAGTTCTTCATAGATACAATGCCGAAAATAATAAAAAGCAGGAAAAGCGAACCCATAACGCCGCAGACAAAATATCTTGTCATAACGGCGTTCTGATACAACGGAATCACGCCCATTAAAATGAGTATAACGGCAATCAGTCCAAACGCACCAAAGATTAACAGCATATAAGCAGAAGATTTATTCTCTTCTGCTTTCTGCGCGCTGTTTTGGTAGGCGCTGCGCCAAACGTTGTCTTTTGCGGTATCATCATCTGTCTCTGCCGGAATATCTTCCGCTTCTTCTATCATGCTTTCGCTTTCTGTTTCTTCCATCGCCATACAAGTTTCTCCTTATTATTGCCGCATCTATTTTTTCTCCGTCACACTAATCCGCAAAAGTTCACGCATTCCCTGATTCTTATTTTCCGATTTATCAATGTCTATGCATAAATCATAGTTATCACGATTCCGCCATACGGCACATTCTCCGATGGCACTCATATCACGCCACAGTTCAAATACACCTTTTTTCGCAACGGCATACCATTCTTCTGTACTGCCAATATAATTCAGCGTATTAGCATACATTTCACCATCATAAAGACCGTCCGTAAAATTGCCGATAACATTCGCTATGATAAGTTCTTTGCTGTCTATCTGACTGATATCCACATCATAATGCTCCGCGCCCTCTCCGTTTGGCAAATCATTACTCCACTGCCCGGAATAGCTGTGCGCCTGATAAACTTTCCTCGTTGTCGTTTTTCCGATTTCATCAATATAAAAGCGATACCACCTGCCGTCGCCGCTTCTTACACCGTGCGCCCAGGAACCATAATAATAAGTATTGTCCTCATAAATAGCAAGTCCTCGCCCGTTCGGCACTCCGCTTGCATCCACATCTCCCAAATAATAATAGGAATCCGTGCCTTTCAGTCCTGCGGAAAGCTTCACATAGCGTTTCAAATGCGCCAAATCCCATACTGCTTCCAGATTATTATCCTCAAAATATGGCAGCATCTCATTTAAAATAAACTCTTTCGTATAGGAAACATCGTTTTCGTCTTCCACGTCTACCACAATTGCTGTCTTATCAATCGTATCGGACTCAATTACTATTTCCTCAGACACCTCTGTTTTTTCAGATTCTTCGGAAACATCGGAAGGCTCTACGATAATTGCATCCTGCGTAGATGGTGATGCAATTTTATCATTCTGCTTTTGTGCATCCGCATAATCTGCAATATCTTGCTGTAATGCCTCCGCAGCGTCTTTAGCAGGCTCCTTTTGCCTGCTTGTCAGTATCAGAAGTAACGCGCCGATACAAATCAACAATACAATGATAATCCCAAGAAGAATTGCTGTTAATGGCGGCTGTTTTCCACCATTCCCGGATTTTTCCTCCTCACCATCCGGTTCCTGCAATTCTTCCAGTTCATCCTGATCTAATAACTTCATAATCTCACTCCAATTCTTTATCAGTTAGGAAAGCACTCTATTCCTCATAGTCAAAACAGGTTCTGGAACTTGTCACTGAGCCAACATAAGAACTTGCCGCAACATGTGCCGGATGTACCTGATATGCTTTTAAAGCATCCTCTGACTCATATACGGAAATCAGCCCGATTTCCCTATTCCCGGAGGAAAGTCCATCTGTCACAACCTTCAGAGAAATGACTCCGGGTATCTGTTCCTTCAATGCTTCCAGTTCTGTTTTGATACGGGATGCCGCTTCCTTTTTCTCTGCATCCGATAATGTTTCTTTTAAGTTCCATAATACAATATGATGTACCATTTTGCTTCCTCCGCTTATCACTGTTCTGAACTGTGTTACATTCATTATAATTATATTTTTTTAAAGAATTGTTAGGAAAATTATTAAGTTTTTCTTATTTCTATCAGGTTTTATCAGCGGGATAAATATTCATCTATGCCTTTCGCCGCAGCCTTTCCTGCACCCATAGCAAGAATAACCGTAGCTGCGCCTGTCACGGCGTCACCACCGGCATACACGCCCTCTTTTGTCGTCTTTCCGTGTTCTTCGTCCGCAACGATACATTTCCATTTATTTACTTCAAGCCCCTCAGTCGTTGAAGATATTAACGGATTCGGTGAAGTACCAAGCGACATAATGACCGTATCCACATTCATGACAAACTCTGAATCCGGAATCTCTACCGGGCGTCTTCTTCCGGAAGCATCCGGCTCACCAAGTTCCATTCTAATACATTTCATACCGCAGACCCAGCCGTTTTCATCAGCCAGAATCTCCGTCGGATTTGTCAACAAGTCGAAAATAATACCTTCTTCTTTTGCATGATGCACTTCTTCCACACGTGCCGGCAGTTCCTCTTCGCTTCTGCGGTATACAATATGCACTTTAGCGCCAAGCCTAAGCGCTGTTCTTGCAGCATCCATTGCAACATTACCGCCGCCTATAACGGCAACTTCCTTTCCACGCATAATCGGTGTATTTGCATCATCTTTAAAAGCTTTCATCAAGTTGCTTCTTGTCAGATACTCATTCGCTGAAAATACACCGTTAGACTGTTCTCCGGGAATTCCCATAAACTTCGGAAGTCCTGCACCGGAACCGATAAATACCGCATCAAATCCCTCTTCTTTCATCAGCTCATCAATCGTAACGGATTTGCCGATAACAACATTTGTTTCAATTTTCACGCCAAGAGACTTTACATTTTCAATCTCTTTTTCCACAACGTCTTTTTTGGGAAGACGAAACTCCGGAATACCATAGACAAGTACGCCGCCTGCCTCATGCAATGCCTCAAAAATCGTCACGTCATATCCCATTTTGGCAAGGTCGCCTGCACAGGTAAGACCGGCAGGACCGGAACCGATAACCGCTACTTTCTTATTTTTCTTTTCTTTAGCGCCGTCCGGCTTTATCCCGTTTTCTCTCGCCCAGTCAGCCGTAAAACGCTCCAGTTTTCCAATAGAAATCGGCTCGCCTTTGATTCCGCGGATACATTTACCCTCACACTGGCTCTCTTGCGGGCATACACGGCCGCAGACTGCGGGCAGGGCGGAATCCTTACTGATAACCTGATATGCGGCTTCAATGTCGCCCTCTTTTACTTTTTCAATAAAACCCGGAATATTAATAGAGACCGGACAGCCTTTGATACACTGCGCATTTTTACAGTTAATGCATCTTTCGGCTTCACTCATTGCCTCTTCTTTATTATAACCAAGGCACACTTCTTCAAAATTAGTTGCGCGCACTTTGGCATCCTGTTCCCTGACAGGTACTTTCTTTAATACATCTATCATGATACTCTGACTCCTTTCTTAGTCTGCGCAATTTCCGCATCCCCCATGATGGGTATCGCCTTCTTTAGCCTTTAAAAATGCCCTTCCCTCTTCTGTCTTATATATCTGCTGACGTTTCATTGCCTGGTCAAAATCCACTTTATGACCGTCAAATTCCGGTCCGTCCACACAGGCAAACTTCACTTCGCCGCCTACGGTAACACGGCAGGCGCCGCACATTCCCGTGCCGTCAACCATAATCGGATTTAAGCTTACAATCGTCGGAATATGTAACTCTTCGGTCATTTTGCAGACAAATTTCATCATAATCATCGGTCCGATAGCGATACAGACATCATAGTGTTTTCCTTCTTCCACAAGATCCTTAATGGTCTGCGTTACCATACCGCTTCTTCCATAAGAACCGTCATCCGTTGTCACATAGAGATTGCCGGAGACGGCTTCCATTTCTTTTTCCAGAATCAATAAATCTTTTGTTTTGGCCCCTACGATAACATCCGC
>CAZKOR010000281.1:0-4413 GCA_964554405.1 uncultured Bacteroides sp.
AGGAAGCAGATAGAATAATTACCACTGTTTTTACATATTTCAGACTGTTATAATGATTATGTCACACAGCGTTTATTTATGTAGGTACAGGAGGGTAAAATGAGAACTTATCTTATGAAAGAAGAATTAAAAGAAAGAGAAAATGAACTGGCTGCAGTGATTTGTAATTGTTGTAATAAAAAAATGCTGGTAGAAAATGGCATTTTAAAAGAAGAATGTATTCATATCGCTCATGATTTCGGCTATTTCAGTGAAAGAGACGGTGAAACACACAGTTTTGATTTGTGTGAAGACTGTTATAGCAAAATCATTGCCGGATTTAAGGTTCCGGTAGAAAGCGAGGAACGAAAAGAATTATTGTAACAGTGTGAAGAGAAGTTCTGACTTGCATAGCAAGTCTTACTCACTCAGCAAAGGCTGATTTCGTAAAGTCAGCACAGCTGACTTGGAACTTCTAAAGCTTCACACGCGAGTTTGTGTTGACGTTTGCAACGTCTGACACAAACATCGCAGGCTGAGCAAGAATGAGGGGTTATTTATGTTAGACATTTGTTTGCTTGGAACGGGGGGGATGATGCCGCTGCCATACAGGTGGCTTACCTCCCTGATGGCAAGATATAACGGGAAAAGTATATTGATAGATTGCGGAGAGGGTACGCAGATTGCCATGAAAGAAAAAGGATGGAGTCCGAAACCGATTGACATTATCTGCTTTACGCACTTTCACGCAGACCACATCAGCGGACTGCCGGGCATGCTTCTGACAATGGGGAATGCAGAACGGACAGAGCCGCTTCTTTTGATAGGACCAAAAGGACTGACGCATGTGGTATCATCGCTGCGGGTGATTGCGCCGGAACTTCCTTTCCCGATAGAATGTCTGGAACTTACAGATGCAGAGCAGACTTTGGAATTTGACGGCTTTCGGATAGAAGCGTTTAAGGTCAATCATAACGTCATTTGTTATGGTTATAACATCATCGTGGACAGAATCGGGAAATTTGATGTGGAAAAGGCAAAGGCCTGCGGTATTGAACAAAGATACTGGAGCCGCCTGCAAAAAGGTGAGACGATAGTGACTGAACAGGGCACATGGACGCCGGATATGGTGCTGGGAGCGCCCAGAAAAGGAATAAAACTGACTTATTGTACGGATACGAGACCAACCGACAGTATTGTCAGAAATGCCAAGGGGGCGGATTTGTTTATTTGCGAAGGAATGTACGGTGAACCGGAGAAAAAACAGAAGGCTAAAGAATACAAACATATGACATTCTATGAGGCGGCTTCGATGGCGAAAGAAGCACAGGTGAAAGAATTGTGGCTGACACATTACAGTCCCTCTCTTGTGAGAGCAGAAGATTATATGCACGAAGTCAGGAAAATTTTTCCAAATGCTATTGCGGGAAAGGATGGAAAGAGTGTAGACTTATTATACGAGGATTGAGGAAGAATGGGGGATGAAGCATGAAAAAAGGCGGAGTAAAGATTATCATTATCGGAATTGTTCTGGCGGTGCTTGTGATAGGATATTTTTATTATGTCACAAACAAAGTAGAGGAATCTAAAAAAGAGGAAGTTGTGGAATCTACTCTGGTACAGACGGTTCTGCTGCGTGATTTGGATAAAAGTTATCCGCCATCGCCCAAAGAAGTTATAAAATATTTCAGCGAGATTTCCAAATGCTTCTATAATGAAAAGTATACGGAAGATGAGTTGTATGAGCTGGCTATGAAAATTGAAGGTATTTATGATGATGAACTGCTTGCCAACCAGACGAAAGAGCAATATCTGGAAGACTTAAAGTCGGATATTGCGGAAATGAAAGCAAATGACCGTGCAATTTCCTCCTATGAAGTATCGGCAAGCACGGATGTTGAGTATTTTTACGAGGGAGAGGATTACTGCGCCCGACTTTATTGTACATATAATATCAGACAGAAATCAGAAATATTGCAGAGCAGGGTGGCATTTATTTTACGGCAGGATGAAAATAAGCATTGGAAGATTCTTGGATGGAAGTTAGACAATTAGGCTGCAATAAGCCTGAAGAAAGGGCATGATGATAAAGATGGAAAAAGAAGATGTGCTTATTCTGGCAGTGGAAAGTTCCTGCGATGAAACGGCGGCGGCTGTTGTAAAAAACGGCAGGGAAGTTTTATCCAATATCATATCTTCGCAGATTGCACTGCATACCGTCTACGGAGGTGTCGTACCGGAAATTGCCTCCAGAAAACATATTGAAAAAATAAATCAGGTGATTGAGGAAGCGCTGTGTGAGGCGAAAGTGACATTGCAGGATATTACGGCAATTGCCGTTACTTATGGTCCGGGTCTGGTTGGAGCGTTGTTAGTGGGTGTGTCAACGGCTAAAGCAATCAGTCTTGCTTCCGGCATTCCGTTAGTCGGCGTCCACCATATTGAGGGACATATCAGCGCGAATTATATAGAAAATAAAGAACTGGAACCGCCGTTTATCTGTCTGGTAGTATCGGGCGGACATTCTCATCTTGTCATGGTCAAAGACTATGGGGAATATGAAATTCTCGGGCGAACGAGGGACGACGCCGCGGGAGAGGCTTTTGATAAAGTGGCAAGAGCAATTGGTTTAGGCTATCCCGGAGGACCTAAGATTGATAAGGCAGCAAAAGAGGGCAATGCGGATGCGGTTGCTTTTCCAAGGGCAAAAGTGGCGGATTCAGTTTACGATTTCAGTTTCAGCGGTTTAAAATCAGCTGTTTTAAATTACTTAAATTCCTGTGAGATGAAGAAAATTCCCGTTTGTCAGGCAGATGTTGCCGCTTCTTTTCAGAAAGCGGTCGTTGATGTACTTGTGGAACACTCTATGCAGGCAGTGAAAGAGTATGGGATGAATAAGTTTGCAATTGCCGGTGGTGTTGCATCTAATTCGGCACTGAGAAAGGCGCTTATGGATGCCTGCAAGGCAGAGAAAATAGAATTTTATCATCCATCGCCCATTCTTTGCACTGATAACGCGGCAATGATAGGAACAGCCGGATATTATGAATACTGTAAAGGAGTACGGCACGGATATGATTTGAATGCAGTGCCGAATCTTCGCCTAGGAGAAAGAATATGAGCGGAAAAGAAAAGAATATTGCCGTAGTCTTGGCAGCGGGACAGGGAAAGCGGATGAACAGTACCGTACATAAGCAGTATCTTCTGCTGAAAGACAAGCCGGTTATTTATTATGCCTTAAAAGCTTTTCAGGACAGTTCCTTTATAGAAGAAATCATTTTGGTGACGGGGAAAGACGAAGAAACATACTGCCGTACCGAAATTGTAGAAAAGTTTCATTTTTCAAAAGTCAAAAAAATTGTGGAGGGCGGCAAAGAACGTTATCATTCCGTAGCGAATGCAATGAAGGTGATAGAAGGTGAAGGATATGTCTTTATACATGATGGGGCGCGTCCTTTTTTATCGGAGGAAATACTGCTTCGAGCATATGAGACGGTAAAAGAACACCATGCCTGTGTAGTGGGAATGCCTGTCAAGGATACCATTAAAGTAGTAGACGAAAACTGTTTTGCCAAACATACCCCTGACAGGGAAACGCTCTGGCAGGTACAGACGCCGCAGGTTTTTACAATAGAACTGGCAAAAGAAGCTTATGGCAGATTATTGATAAAAGAAGAAGAACTGAAAACGCAGGGCATACGGATTACGGATGATGCTATGGTAGTAGAAACCCTTTTACATCACCCTGTCAAGCTCGTGGAAGGTTCTTATGAGAATATAAAAATCACAACACCGGAAGACTTGAAAGTGGCGGATTCTTTCTTATGACAAATGGAGGTATGTATAGTGAGCAAACGAAAAAAGGCAGCTGTCATAGCAGGCATTACTGTGATTATATTTGTAATTTCTGCGTATTTCTTTTTCCCGTTAAAACCGCTCGCGTCATTGGACATGAGAGATATTGAAGAAGTTCGTGTTTTGACTGTTCCTCCGGAGCAAGAGATTATACTGCATCAAGAAGAAATGGAAAAAGCGGTAAAACTATTACAAGATGTGAAGGCGTATCAGCCCGGATATATTGCAAATTCTACTGTCGGACAGTATGTGAAATTTTCTATTATTAAAACGGACGGAACTAAGATAGAGGTGGTTGTTGAGGGGAACATAACAATCATGATTAACGGAGTATCTTATCGTGCCGAATATTTTTCTGCAGAAGCAATAAGTTCTTTTGCAAATGATATTTTATATTGATTATTTGTCCGAAAACAAAATAAAATAAAATTTCTTGGAAATTTCTAAAAAAAGCTGTTGACACCCATATTCTTTTTTGTTAGAATAATATTCGCGCTGACCGTGAAAGGCGCGCAAAGCGAACCTGGAGAGGTATCGAAGTGGTCATAACGAGGCGGTCTTGAAAACCGTTTGTCCGCA
>CAZKOR010000282.1:0-4403 GCA_964554405.1 uncultured Bacteroides sp.
GAACATGACTGCCATCTGGTCTGCAATCATAGCGCTCATCTCTTCACCGTATTGCCCAATCATCATTAAAATAGGAGCTTTCACTGCCTCATTCAATGCGGCAGTCTCATCCTTATCCTTTGTCTGCAATTCGTAATTACCATCCTCATTCAACGCATAAGATGCCCGAATCAGGTTTTCGTCTTCCTCTTCTGCAAACAGACAAATACTTTCCAAAGTCTCTTTCCGCATGATATCCGGTACGGCATTTTCAATACCGCCCTGCTCAATTCCCACATCTACGATATCCGAAGTGTAGGAGGGCAGAGCCAAATCACAATATGCCTGCAGAATCAACAGAAATATAACAGCAATAACCGCCGCTTTAAACTCTCCAAGATATTTCATAATCTTAAACATACTTTTACTCCTCTCCTTCCGGTATAACAATGTTATATATTAACTATATTTCCTAAATATGGCAATAAAAATTTTCTAAAAAAAATATAACAAAAGTTGACGTCATTTTATCCCTTGACACACATCACAAAACATGCTACCATAACAAAAGTTTAATACTTCAAACCGTTAAAGCGGAAACAACGGCAATGATGTTATCCGTCCTTGACAGAAAGAATCATTCTGTCAAGGACTTTTTTACATTTTCATCCGATCAAACTGAGAGAAAGGTATGGTAATAGATATGAATTTTTCACCCACACTGGACGAAGTCCGGAAAATCGCATCCACAGGTAACTACAAAGTAGTGCCGATAAGCTGCGAAATTCTGTCGGATATCTGTACGCCGATTGAAGCCATAAGAATCCTTAAAAATGTATCGACGCACTGCTATATGCTTGAATCGGTTGCTGAAAAAGAAAAATGGGGACGATACACTTTTCTCGGCTATGACCCGAAACTGGAAATTACCTGCATAGACGGTGAGATGAAAGCCGGTAATATTTCATTTAAAACTGATGACCCGTCTGCATTTTTACGCCAGATTCTTGCCGATTACAAAAGCCCCCGTTTTGATTATCTGCCGTCTTTTACGGGCGGTCTGGTCGGATATTTTTCCTACGACTATCAGGGCTATCATGAACCGGCGGTCAGAATCAAGACAACCGATACCGAATCTTTCAAAGATGTCGATTTGATGCTCTTTGATAAGGTTATTGCATTCGATAACTTCCGCCAGAAAATCATATTCATTGTCAATATGCCTTTAGAGGACATTGAAGTCGGATATAACAAAGCCGTAATGGAATTAAAACAGCTTTGCAGTTTACTCCGTACGGGAGAAAAGAAGGAAGAACCCGCCGGCAAACTGCTTGGTGAAGTTACACCCCTTTTTGACAAAGAACGGTATTGCGAAATGGTAGAAAAAGCAAAACGCCATATCCATGAGGGAGATATCTTTCAAATCGTACTTTCCAACCGTTTAAGCGCTCCCTTTGAGGGCAGCTTATTTAATACCTACCGGGTTCTTCGCACCATTAACCCGTCACCGTATATGTTCTATTTTTCGGGAACGGATGTGGAAGTCGCAGGCGCATCCCCGGAAACGCTTGTCAAACTTGAAAACGGTATCCTGCACACGTTTCCGCTTGCCGGAACAAGGCCGAGAGGAAAAACGGAAGCGGAAGATATTGCGTTAGAAACCGAACTTCTTGCCGATAAAAAGGAGCTTGCCGAACATAATATGCTAGTTGATTTAGGTCGTAATGACCTCGGCAAAATAAGTAAATTCGGAACCGTACGGGTAGAAAAACTGCATTCCATCGAACGTTACCCCCATGTCCTGCACATCGGTTCCACGGTCAGAGGAGAAATTCGTGAAGACTGTGACGCATTAGATGCCATTGAAGCGGTTCTTCCTGCCGGAACGCTCTCCGGCGCACCGAAAATCCGCGCATGCCAGCTTATCGGAGAACTGGAAAACAATAAACGCGGCATTTACGGAGGTGCAATCGGATATATTGATTTTACCGGCAATATGGATACCTGCATCGCTATCCGCATTGCCTATAAGAAAAACGGCAAAGTTTTTGTCAGAAGCGGAGCGGGTATCGTCGCTGACTCTATACCGGATAAAGAATACCAGGAATGTATCAATAAAGCCAAAGCAGTCATCAATGCGCTGGAACTTGCAGGGGAGGTGGACCTATGATTTTACTCATAGATAACTATGACAGTTTTTCCTATAACCTCTATCAGCTTATCGGGGAAATCACCCCTGATATTAAAGTCATTCGTAACGACGAGATGACCGTGGAGGAAGTCAGGGCACTAAAGCCTGACCGCATTATCCTCTCTCCGGGACCCGGCAGACCGGAAGACGCAGGCATCATTATAGAAACGGCAAAGACACTTGGCAAAGAAATTCCCATTCTCGGCGTCTGTCTCGGACATCAGGCAATCTGTGCCGCCTTTGGCGCTACTATCACCTATGCAAAAGAGCTGATGCACGGAAAACAATCGGACGTTACATTCGAAGCAGATTGTCCGCTTTTCAAAAACTGCCCGAAACAGGCTCCCGTAGCACGGTATCATTCCCTTGCGGCAGATGCCGATACCATGCCTGAGGAATTAAAAATCACTGCTGTTACAAGCGATAATGAAATCATGGCAGTACAGCATAAAACCTACCCCATTTTCGGCGTACAATTCCATCCGGAATCCATCATGACACCGGACGGCAAGACAATGTTATATAATTTTATAAAGGAGATATCACTATGATTAAAGAAGCCATCGTAAAAATTGTAAACAAAGAAGACCTCACTTATGACGAAGCCTATACTGTCATGAATGAAATCATGAGCGGAGAAACAACGCCGACGCAGAATGCGGCTTTTCTCGCTGCTCTTTCTACCAAAAGCACGCGCGCAGAGACAACTGACGAAATTGCCGGATGTGCTGCGGCAATGCGGGATCATGCCACCAAACTGACTACTGACATGGAATTGTTTGAAATCGTTGGTACAGGCGGTGACAATGCACACAGCTTTAATATTTCCACGACTTCCGCTCTCGTATGCGCCGCAGGCGGTATGAAAGTAGCAAAACACGGCAACCGTGCAGCTTCCTCCAAATGCGGAACAGCCGACTGCTTAGAAGCATTAGGCGTCAATATCGAACAGAGCCCCGAGAAATGTATTGAGCTTTTAAATGAAGTAGGCATGTGCTTTTTCTTCGCCCAGAAATACCATACTTCCATGAAATATGTCGGCGCTATCCGTAAAGAGCTGGGATTCCGTACCGTATTCAATATCCTTGGTCCGCTTACCAATCCCGGAAGCCCTGCAATGCAGCTTCTCGGCGTATATGACGAATATCTGGTAGAGCCGCTGGCACAAGTTCTGATAAGCCTCGGCATCAAACGCGGCATGGTAGTATACGGTCAGGACAAACTGGACGAAATCTCCATGAGCGCACCTACTACTGTCTGTGAAATCAAAGACGGATGGTTCAAATCCTATACGGTTACGCCCGAACAGTTCGGACTGGAACGCTGTACCAAAGCCGACCTTGTAGGCGGTACACCGGAAGAAAATGCGCAGATTGTACGTGACATTTTAAGCGGTCAAAAAGGACCTAAACGCAATGCGGTCTTAATGAATGCCGGAGCAGCCCTCTATGTCGGCGGGAAAGCAGAAAGCATGGCAGACGGCATCCGTCTCGCAGCAGAGCTTCTTGATTCCGGCAAAGTTATGGAAACACTGAATAAATTTATAGAAGTAAGCAATCGCGGTTAAACGTAAATTCAAAAAAGATGGCTGTTATCAGCCATCTTTTTATTCGATATACTCCTTGTATTTGAAATTTTTCAAATTTTTGTTATCCGGTATCTTTTCAGCTTAGTTGCTCCTGTCTCTGTAACTTTCTCATCAGCAACCAGCATTTTCATCAATGTTCTTGCTCTTGTCCTCCCGACATTCAGCCACTCAGCCGCTTCCTCTACTTTATATTCAATATCCGGCTGCATCTGACTTAAAATCTGCTCCATTTGTTTCTCTGTTTTTTCTGTCACTTTTTTTCTGTCACTTTTTTCTGTCACTTTTTTTCTGTCACTTTTTTCTATAGCTTTTTTTACACCCGCATAGACAAACGACAGTTTTAAAATCGTCCTATCCGGTGCATATTCTTCTATTACCTCTGGTGCAACCCAGCCCTGATTCTCCCAAACAGAATAAATATCCGGCACACCGCTTCCTGCGCGTTCCCCAATGCCAATCATATTTAGCATCTTCATAAGCGCTTTATTTCTTGGATCGGATATGCCGCCTTTCAGCATTTGTTTCTTTCCCGTGCGTATGCTTCCGGGATTTTCCATAATAATACTGTCAGCATCTTTCTTAATGACAATACCGCGCGGCAGATAAAAATCTGTATTCACAAGGCAATTTGCAAGTGCCTCTCTG
>CAZKOR010000283.1:0-4400 GCA_964554405.1 uncultured Bacteroides sp.
AAATCTTCTATGGTTTCTCCCACTCCGATATATTTTACCGGAATCTTTAACTCGGATTGAATCGCTACTGCAATACCGCCTTTTGCGGTACCGTCCATTTTCGTCAAAATAATTCCCGTCAAATCCGCTGTTTCTCCAAATTCCCTTGCCTGCATCAGCGCATTCTGCCCTGTTGTAGCGTCTAACACCACCAAATTTTCTCTGTGGGCGTCCGGGAATTCTTTATCGATAATACGATTGATTTTTTTCAGTTCTTCCATCAGATTTTTCTTATTATGAAGCCGCCCCGCAGTATCGCACAAAAGAACGTCCACATTTCTTGCCCTTGCAGCCGTTACCGCGTCATAAATAACGCTTGCCGGGTCAGCGCCTTCTTTTCCGCCAATCATATCCACGCCTGCACGGTGCGCCCACTCTGTCAGCTGCTCTCCTGCCGCGGCACGAAATGTATCTGCCGCTGCTAACATCACTTTCCTGTTCTGCGATTTTAGTTTTCCGGCAAGTTTACCGACGGAAGTTGTTTTCCCGACACCGTTAACGCCGATAACCAGAATGATTGACTGCTTATGCTCAAATTCATAAGCCGTCTCTCCTACCTCCATCTGCTCCTTGATATTCTGAATCAAAAACTCCTTACATGCCTGCGGTTCCTTAATATGGTTTACCTTTACCTGTTCCCGTAGCTTTTCCAGAATCTCCTGCGTTGCATTCACACCGATATCGCCCATAATCAGAATTTCTTCTAATTCTTCATAAAAATCCTCATCAATATTGGAAAAGCCGCTAAATACGGAATCAATACCGTGCACAATATTGTTTCTTGTTTTTGTCAGACCATCTTTTAATCTGCTAAAAAGACCTTTTTTTTCTTCACTCATTAATCATCCAATTCCTTATCAATCAAATTTACACTGACTAACGTAGAGATACCCTTTTCCTGCATCGTAATACCGTATAGTCTGTCCGCTTTCTCCATTGTTCCACGCCTGTGCGTAATGACAATGAACTGCGTACTCTTCGTCAGCTTATGTAAGTATTTCGCAAACCGCCCTACATTATTTTCATCCAACGCCGCCTCAATCTCGTCAAGCAGACAAAACGGAGAGGGTTTCAAATTCTGTATGGCAAATAACAGACAAATTGCCGTAAGGGACTTTTCTCCACCGGACATCTGCATCATATTGACTAATTTTTTTCCGGGCGGCTGTGCAATAATACGAATGCCCGCCTCTAAAACATCCTCGTCCTCAATCAGTTCCAGACTGCCTTTTCCGCCGCCGAACAGTTCTTTAAAGACTTTATCAAACTCTCTGTTAATTTCACCGAACTTTTCATTGAACTGCTTACGCATGGAGGTATCAAGTTCCTCGATAATGCCAAGCAGCGTCTGTTCCGCTTCCACTAAATCATCATGCTGTGTCTTTAAGAATGTATACCGTTCCATCAGATTCTTGTAATCCTCAATGGCATTGACATTAACATCTCCCAATTTTCTGATTTCGTCTTTCAATCTGGAAATATCTTTCTTCATTGCCGGCAAATCCGACATCTCTTCATTGCGCATCGAAGAAGCATCCGAAAGCGTAATCTCATATTCATCCCACATGTAATTAATCTGGGATTCTATGGAGGTTTCTAACTTTTCCTTCTGGGAATTTAAACGATAAACTTCCTTATCCAGTGCATTCATCCGGGTGGAAAGTTCTTCTCTTTCATTAAAAAAGTTTTTCTGTTTCGCCGAAAGTTCCTCTTTTGCCGCAATATCTTCTTTCAGTTTGCGTTCCGTATCTGACTGTGTTGTATGGGAAGCAACAATCGTCTTTTCAATTTCCAGAATACTTTCTTTCTTCCGCTCTACATCCTCTTTACTTGACTGCAGACCCTCTTTTACTTCCTTAAGTTCCGCCTCATGCCTCTCTATCTCACCTAAGATACGTTCCACATTCTGTCTGTGAAACTCTTCTTTCTGACGCATTTTCTCTACTTCAACATCCCATTCGGACACTTTCGCAGACTGCACGGACTCTTCGGCGCGCTCTTTTTCTAATTGGCTCTGGAACTCTGCGATCTGTGCTTCCACATTCTTTTCCAGCTTCTCAGAATCTTCCAGTTCTTTGATAATATCGTCCTTACCCTGTTTTATTTCCTTAATCTGCGCTTCCATCTCCATATCTTCCGACTGTAACTCTTCAGAGCCATAGGCAGCTTCGCTTCTACGCTCTCTTGCCTGCTCTACATTGAGTCTTGCAGTATTTTGTTCGATGAATTTACGCTGCAGCTGTCCTTTAATATCCTCTATTTCAAGACGCAGCTTATTTCTTGCCGCTTTGGTCTTTTCAATATCATTAAGCAAATTATCAATGTCAATGACATACTGCTTTACTTTCTTCTCCAATTCCTCCATTTCACGGCGTCTTCCTAACAGATTGCTGTTATTCTTAAAAGCACCGCCGCTGATAGCGCCGCCGGGCACAAGCAGTTCGCCCTCTACGGTTACCATACGGACGCTGTAATGAAACTTTGCTGCGATTTTTACCGCATTATCCACATTATCAACGACTACAATTCTTCCCAGTAACGCTTTTGCCACATTCTTGTATTTCTTATCAATTTTTACAAGCTCGTCCGCCATGCCGATAACGCCTTTTTCTTTTAACGCTTCGGGATTCTTAAACTCCTGCGGGTCCGTAATACTTGTAAGCGGTAAAAATGTGGCACGGCCTGACCTGCTGGACTTTAAATAAGCAATCATACTCTTAGCGGTCTCTTCATCTTCCGTTACGATATTCTGAATATTTCCGCCAAGCGCCGTCTCAATTGCCGTTTCATATTTGGCTTCCGCCTGAATGATATCTGCTACGACACCAATAATACCTTTTTCTTTTGATTTCTTCTCCATGACAGCCTTAACTGCGCCGCCATAGCCCTCATAACGCTCCGTCAAATTAGACAGCGCGTCTAACTTAGATTTTTCCTGATGGTACAAAACCTGTGTATCACGGAGTTTCTGGTCTTTCCCGGCAAGTTCCTCACGCATGCCTGCAAGCTTTTCCTCCAGCACCTCCTGATTGTCATTCAGTTCCTGGATTTCTCCGTTTACACGCTCAAACTCTCCTTCCAGATTCTTAATCGTCTCCGCCTGTGCCGCTTCGTCCGATTTTGCGCGCAATAATCTGGAATTTAATTCCGCCTTTCGGATTTGTATCTGCTCTAACATCGTATCATAACGCCCCATCTTGGACTTGATGGTTGCTCTGTTATTCAACGCCTCGATAATCGTATTTTTCCCGCTTTCAATATTATTATTTAATTCCTCAATCCTGCTTTGAACGTTTTCTAACAGTTCTCTTGCTTCTTCCCTTGCCTGCTGCAAGGCTGTCAGCTTTTCATCTATTTCCGCTTTCTGCTTTAAAATATCTTCCTTCTCTTCCTGTCTTTCCTGAATGGATGCCTGAATGGATTCCTCTCTGGAATGAAGATGTTCCTCGTTTCCTTCTGCGGAATGAATCTGCTCTTTTAAGACGTTCATCTCGCCCTCTAATTTAGAGCGCATAACGCCCGTATCCGTCAGTGCCGACCTTGCCTCTTCAATGGACTGGTCTAAAAGTTCTATCCGGCTCTCTATCTGCTCATACTCTTCCTTGATATGCTCATACTTATTCGTGGTATCCTCTAATTCTCCGCCGGCAATCGTAAGCTTTTCATCCACAGAGTCAAGCTGCTGCTTGATACTGATATTCTCTACCAGAAAAACATTGACGTCCAGCGTCTTCAGTTCTTCTTTTTTCCGCAGATAAATTCTTGCTTTTTCGGATTGTTTTTCCAACGGGTCAATCTGCTTTTCCAATTCGGCAAGAATGTCATTGACACGGACAAGATTCTGCTTCTCATCCTCTAACTTCTTCTGCGCCGCATATTTTCTGCGCTTAAATTTTACAATACCTGCCGCCTCGTCAAAAAGCTCACGGCGTTCCTCCGGTTTACCGCTCAAAATCTTATCAATCTGACCCTGACCGATAATGGAATATCCCTCTTTACCGATACCGGTATCGTAAAAAAGTTCATTGACATCTTTCAGACGGCATATCGTACCGTTAATCATATATTCGCTTTCACCGGAACGGTACAATCTTCTGGAAACCGTTACCTCGTTATAATCAATGGCAAGCTGGTGGTCTGCATTGTCAAGTGTAATTGCCACATAGGCGGAACCGAGCGCTTTTCGCATCTCCGTACCGGAAAAAATAACATCCTGCATCGAAGCGCCTCGAAGCTGCTTAATACGCTGCTCACCCAGCACCCACCTGACAGCGTCCGCAACATTGCTCTTACCGCTTCCATTCGGCCCTACAATACCTGTAATGCCGTTATGGAACTGAAACGTAATTTTATTTGCAAAA
>CAZKOR010000284.1:0-4337 GCA_964554405.1 uncultured Bacteroides sp.
GAGTGGATAAAATAATGTGCGGTTGGTGGCGACCAGAATTTGCCGTTCAACAATTCACAAGAGGAATTAGATACAGATAAGGTATCTTATGATGTCATTGAGGATTTATCCACATGGGCAGACGGAAGCCCGGAAAAAAGCAGACTGGAGCGTTTTGACAGCCTTCCGGAAGCTGTCGTGAAGTTTGCAGAGTATCAGGGGAAGGACTTGGACGATAAGCCGGATATGGCAAGGGCAACGCTTGGCGTCAATGTAAATGGCAGCGAGTTTGACGTGATCCATGTGAGGAACAATGAAAACTGCCTGTCACTGGACTTTACACAAAGCAAAGCGGCAGGGGAAAGCAGACGTTTCATGGACGATCTTCAGGTTTTATATGATGAAGTCGGTTTCGACAAGGTAAGAGTCCACCGGGAGATGTCATCGGAGGAAATAAAGGATTTTGTGAAGCAGCGGTTTGAGCATCAATTAAAGAACAGCGGTCTTGATGATGTTTCCCTCTATATGGACAGATTTGATAAGCTTTATGAACAGGGGAAAATGGAGCATCTCATGCCGACAGCCAACCAGAAGCATATCGTGGAAGATGTACCGTTTAGTGAGTGGGAAAACCCATACATAATTACAGAGGGCAGAGAGGCAGACAGACCGGAAACAGAGCTTGCTTTCCAGTTAGCAGACCGCTATATCAGTATTCAGGAAGTCAGCGACGGTTATGATTATACAATCTATGATATGAATTACCGGGAATTGGACGGTGGCGTGTATGATAATCCGGATATTACAATCAGGCAGGCGCTTGATGAGATTGTGGCAGACCTGAAAGAGCCGACGCACCGTAGCGGGCTGGAGGGCAGCATACAGGCTGATGATGAACTGATACCGATTGATTATGATGGATTGATGGAGAAGGCAGAACAGGCAGAAAAAGAGCATCTTGAGGAGCGCATCAAAAATGAAGTGCCGGAAGCAGCGCAAAGCAAGGTTATAGCCGATTTTAAAGCCAAGACAGAGGAATTATTCAATGGCATCAACGGGCATACACAGGAGGACATAGAGCTTGATGTATATGCCTATTTACAGTCCAAGATAGACGAATATGAGATAGATATTGAGCTTGTAGATGTGGCGGTATCAGGAAGCCGGTGCAGGGGATTGGAAAAAGCAGATTCTGACCTCGATGTGGTCGTGGAGTACAAGGGAAGGGAAAGGGAAGATGACCTGTTCAATGCCTTTAATGAGGACGGTTTTATGATTGGCGGTGTCAGGGTAGACATCAATCCCATTACAGAAGGAAAGACAGGGACACTTGCAGAGTACCTTCCGGGAGTGGAAGCCTACCTTGAAGGCGTCAGGGAAGCAAGGGAACAGGAGCCAAGAAGCATTTTCAGTATCCGCATGAATGATGAAGAACGCTTTTTTGAGAATACCAGCAGCCTTGATGCCGATGCCCTGTGCAAAGCCTATGGGGAGTGTGAGCTTCCCTTTGTGGAAATGGGGCAGTATGGCAGGTGGATTGACATAGGGGAATTTGCAGCCATACAGCAGAGTGACCGCTTGGCATTTTCCGTAGAGTTTAATGATGAAACTGACGAGATTACCATATTTGACGGGGAGAATTTTGAATACAAAGGACTGCGTGAAACAGTTTATCCGGATCAGGCGGAAAAAGATGTTAAGATAACGCTGACCGTTGCGGAGTGCGGGGAGTTCCACAACCTCGGAGAGTACCATGAGGATATAGCGGGCGTGGAAGAAGCGGCGGCTATCTTCAACAGCATACCGCCGGAAAGAAGGAACGGTATCCCAAGCATCGGTATCAATATCCATACGGAGGGGACAGAGCCTTATGAGGACGCACAGATGGATATTGTGTCCGGCAAGGTCATTGCTCTGGAGATGCTTGAATATTATCCGGAAATTACCGGAAACCAAAAGGCACTGGCGGTCATTTCGGAGCTTATCAACAAATTCCCTGATGCGGAAGTAAGGGGTTCTTTGGATAAGTGGCTGTCTGTGGATATGCAGCGCAGCGAGCCGGAGCCGGATGCGGACAAAGCTGTGCTTTTAGCAGCGGAAATTGACCAGCTTTCCTATGATTATGATACCGTCCAGTACAGGGATACGGTAGAGGACAGGGACGCACAGGTGGAGAACATCGCAGAGGACATCAGGAACGGGAATACAGAATATCTGAATGACTTCCTCAATGCCATTATTTCAGACAGCATCAGGGAAGGGATAACGGATATTTTCGGGAACGGCGCAGAGCTTGATAACAGTGAGGGCGTACAGACCGCACGAAAGGCAAAGGAGCTTTTAGACAGCCTTGCAGAATACAAGCCGCTTGCGAAGGTTGAGGAACTGGAGGAATGTAACTATAACATGATTGATAATGTCCTGAACAATGAAAAGCCGAAAGAGGAAAAGGAGAAGCAGACAGGCAGAATTTCCATAAAGGAAAAGCTGGCAGAGAAAAAGGCGGTCATCGAGCAGAGGGACAAGGCTGGAAAAGAAGTTCCGGAAAAGATAACAGAGAAAAAATCAGAGAGGGAGATATAAGCATATGGATAAGTTTACAGTGGAAGAAATCAATTTAATGTGCGTGTTTGAGGGGCAGGACAGAACCGGCATGATTGCCGATATAAAGAACGTGATCCCGCACATACAGGACAGTGACATGGTGGAACTTTCAAAACAGGTTTTAGAGAAACTGGAAGCCATGAGCGATGAAGAATTTGCAGAGGATGCACTGGAAGCGGCGGAGTGATCAGCGTAAGACTTTTATAGTATTATTCGACAGAATGTGCTATAATTCATTTCAGTCAGATTAGAGCAAGTAAGGGGAGTAATCCCCTTATCTACTCAACAGTAAAGTACTTTATATAATCAACTCAGAAAGTGACTATGGGGATAAAGGTCATTATCATGAAGAATATATGATTGAAAATTAAAGGTAAGGCTAGACAAGCTATTTTAATAGTATCATTCTGGGAAGTAGATAATATTTAGAACAGATAATACTGTCAATTTTTGTGAATGAGTGGTGTACAAGATATTCGTATAGTCAATTGTCAATTGAAATGTTTGTGAGGTGAATGTAGTTGTGGCAGTTATCAAGGTTAAAATGAAGAATAAAAAGGATATCGATAAAAAACCAAGAGTTTATTTTACTTGCCATCCGGAAGATTTTGAGAAGTATTTTAACAAAATATGCGATGATATTTTGGAAATAAGCGATTGTGCAATTTATTATACAATAGACATGACAGATCCGATTGAAGAAGAAGACAAAGAAGCGGATCTCGCACGTAATAACTTGTTTGTGATTCCTGTTTCGCGAAAATTATTGACTACACCGAATCGTGCTATGGATGAGGATTTTACATATGCGATAAAAGAACATATTCCTATTTTACCGATTATGATGGAACCAAATATTTATGCTATTTATTCGAAACCCAATAAATTTGGCGAATTACAATATTTGAATCCGTATAGTATTGATTTGACAGCGATTTCGTATGATGAAAAGCTAAAGAGGTATTTAGAATCAGTTTTGATTAGTGACGAAATGGCTAAACGTGTTCGTGCAGCATTTGATGCCTACATATTTCTAAGTTATCGAAAAATAGATCGTCGTTATGCAAATGAACTTATGCGTCTCATACATAAGCTCCCAGAGTATCGTGATATCGCAATTTGGTTTGATGAGTTTTTAACTCCTGGAGAAAGCTTTAAAGAGAATATTGAACGAATACTGAGTGAGTGTAAAATATTTACTCTTCTTGTTACACCTCGGCTGTTAGAAAAGGTAGTAGATGAAAACGGCGAAGAAAGAGATAATTACGTTATTGGAGTGGAATTTCCCGCCGCATGTAAAAAGAAGACTGAAACAGGATTAGAGATTTTGGCTGTAGAAATGGAAGAAACGGATCGTGTCTCTTTGGCGGCGATGGAAATAGACGATTATGTGAATCCAATTAATGAAAGAGTTTTTAATGAACGTTTGATTGATTGCCTCTCAAAAATTGTTATACAGTCTCAAAATAACAATTCCAAACACAATTTTATGATTGGTCTTGCATATCTTGAAGGAATAGATGTGGAAGTTGATCGTATTCGTGCACTTGAGTTAATTAGTGATGCAGCAGAGACAGGTTTGCCAGAAGCGATGGCAAAGTTGATTTCAATGCATACGGATGGCGTTGGCGTTCCAATAAATCAAGATGAAGCATTAAAGTGGAGTGATAAATTAGCAGACTTATTTTTTTGTGAAGTATTTTAGTACCATAAAAGTGTAGTTGTTAGAGAGTAATTAACTCTGACATCTGCAC
>CAZKOR010000285.1:0-4330 GCA_964554405.1 uncultured Bacteroides sp.
AGACAGTTATAATACGTTAGTGGCGCTTCCGGACATTACTGAAACGGTTGATGAGCAGCGCAATACGTTTTTAATGATGGTGAATGACGCAGCGCATGAGCCTATGTTATTACAGGAACCGGATTATGCACCGGCAATGAGAGTGAATAATACAGAGTTTGGAAACAAGTATGAGGAGGGGTTTACGGTTGGCGGAAAGACACTGAAAATGGATCAGGATATGCAAGTGATCCACTATCATATCAATATGGCGGCTATGCTCCAACTGGGAAGATGGTTTGACTATATGCGGGAAAACGGGGTTTATGATAATACCCGGATTATTCTGGTTTCTGACCACGGTGTTGATACATATCAACGCGATGACCTTATATTAGATGACGGATTTGATATTGAACGCAATTACGCTCTATTGATGGTTAAGGATTTTAATGACCGTGAACTTGAAACATCAGAAGAATTTATGACATGTGCGGATGTTCCGGCACTTGCCATGGAAGATGTGATAGAGGAACCGATCAATCCGCTTACCGGAAAGGAAATCGGATACGGAGATAAAGCAATAAACGAGCAATATGTAATCATATCAATAGATTATGATATATCTGTTAATAATGGTACGCAGTTTCTGCCGGCGAAATGGTATACTGTGCGTGATGATATGAGAAAACCGGAAAACTGGAAACTGGTGGCCGAGGATGCAATTTTGCCGTCAGAAGACTGGTGATTAGAAATTCTTAGTTAGAGTTCGTGGATATTACATACTTTTATAATACTGCGTGGTTTATTGTCAGTTCGCTTTGTACGGCGACAGGGATATTTATTATGGATAGAAAAGAAAAAGACATAAAAATTATTAATATACAATGTGTACTGGCCATGATTCTTGTTGCATTACCGTTGCTGATACTGGGGCATTTTAATTATCCCTCAGCAGATGACTGGTCATTTGGGGGCACAACGTATAAAACCATTGAAGAAGGTGGAAATGTTCTTAATGTGTTGAAGGCCGCCTTTGATGTGGTGATAGTATGGAGAGAAAAAGGAGAACCCCGATATGCCAATGCTTTTCTTGGGGCATTACAACCGGGAATTTGGGGAGAGCACTTTTATAGAATCACGCCATGGCTTATGATAGGAAGTTTGATTTTTTCTGAAATTTTACTTTGTGGATATTTTTTGAGGGAGAACGACGGGCGAAATAAAAAAATAATTTTACCGGTGATAATTCCTTCTTTGCTGCTTCAGATTTTATGCGTACCATACCCGGTGGAGACTTTTTACTGGTACACCGGCGCGGTGAATTACACATTTATTTTTGCTCTGTCCCTGATACAATTGGTGATTTTTCTGAAACTGAAAAGGGGAGAGATAAACAAAAAGAAAACCATGCTGCTGTTACTGCTGGGATGCATTTTATCTGTTTTTGTAGGTGGGGACAGTTATGCGGCAAGTCTTTCAACAGTATGTATATATGCGGCAGGGTCTTTTGCAATGTTGATTTGTGATAGAAAAGCATTACTGCGAACCATGCCATTGACTTTGGTGACAATCATGGGGCTGATTCTTTGCCTTGTGGCACCGGGAAACCAGGTTCGTCTAGACACAGAGTTTGGCGGAACCACAACAGGAGCATCCTATGCGATCATAATGTCGCTCAAACGCTCTGCGTTGAATATGTATTCTTGGACAGATTTGAAAATTATTATTATGCTTATATTGATTGCGCCGTTTTTATGGAAAGCACTGAAAAGTGTTACTTGTAAGTTTAAATATCCCGTGGTTTTCACGGTGTTTACTTTTGGAATTTATGCGTCTCAGATTGTGGCGACTATGTATGTGGACGGCTCAACGGGTGGCAGAAGAATGGCGGATATTTTATATTACGGTTATCATGTCTGGATGCTGTTGAATGAGGGATATTGGATTGGATGGCTACAGAGGCGGGGGTTTACGGAGATATTTCCTGTTTTGACAGGCATAAAGAAATGGTTTGATCAGCGCTTGCTTCCCTGGTTTTGCACGGGATGTATTATTTTAGCAGGAACGATAGGACTGATGGAATTAAAGACGCTTTCTACATACAGGGCTTGTGCATGGCTTTTAAAAGGGTACGCTAAGGATTATGCGCAGGCATGGGAGGAACGTCTTATCGTTTTAAAGGATGATTCGATAAAAGAGGTATATTTTGATCCTTTGCCGGGATATGAAGAGTTGATTTTTTATACGGATTTGCAATATGGAGATAACTGGGTCAATAGAGCGTGTGCTGAATATTATGACAAGGAATACGTGGGGCTGAAATAAGTTTTTATTGCATAAGGGGCAAACTTCAGAAAGTGAGAGACGGTCAAAAGACGACCTACCGTTCTCTGCCGGTGACGGCGGTGAGGCGTGTTTATTTGTAGGTTTGCGTGGGAAATTAAGAAAGAGGAAACAGACAGGAATGAAAAGATTGCGGAATGATGTCGGGGCTTTCTGGCGCAGTAAGGTTTATGCGTCCGGACTTGCGCTGATTGCGGTATACGCATACGGTTATGCGGTCACTCATTATGCGGTTGGAATGGACGACACGGCGATTCCGATGTATTATGAGGAGGGAATGGCGCCTTATGTAGGCAGGTGGAGTCTGTTTGTTCTCAATAAGCTTTTTCATTTCACGGCGTATGCGTCCTGGATTGTAGAGCTGATCAGCGTACTATTGCTGATGCTTGCCGTTACGCTGTGGTGCGTATTGTGGAAAAGGATTTGCGAGCCGCGGGTTTCGCTTCCGACATGGAGTTATATATTTGTGTCGGGGATTTTTCTGTCCTGTCCGCTGATCAGCGAACTGTTTGTTTTTTATCTGCATAACGGCATCTGTCTGGGGTATGGAATGACTGCGCTTGCCCTGCTGTGCTTTATGGATAGTTTAGCGCAGGAGAAAACGAAGAAGTACCGGTTAAAACAATTGTCGTTATCGGCGGTATTGCTTTCGGCTTCACTGGGGTTTTATGAATCCTTTCTTATCGTGTATGCGATGGGTGCGATAATGTGCTTTTTTCTGATTCGCAGATTATACGGAAAGGAGAGCGGAAATACGGAATATTCGCCGAAACTGCTTTTCTGGGCAGGAAGCGGAATGGCAGCGGTCATAGGGGGATTGGTAGTTCACAAGGCAGTATTGGCGGCATTAAAGATAATATATCATTTGGACAAGTTTTCCTGTTATAATGTACTTTACCGCAGCTTGTTCGGAGACATCTTTACAGCGGAAGGCGAGCTTCAGATGTTGCTGAAGCGATTTTTTGTGAAGTATTATGTGAATGCTGTTGTATATCTGCCCATCACCGTACTGGTATTGGCTTTTATGTTTATCGGCATTTATGCACTGGTTTCCGGTATGCGGAAAAAGGATGTTTTGCTGCCGGTATGTGCGGTCATGCTGGTCATGCTTCCTGTTGCGATGAGCCTTGCGGAAGGTTTGGCGACAAGATATCGTTCCGCTCAGTATGTACCGGTTGTGGGCGCTTTTGCTGTTTTTTTGGCTATGCTGGAGATTTGTCTCCACAAATGCGGCAGATGGCAGCCAGCGCTGGGCGTTTTATGTATGTGTGCATTGATTTTGGCACAGTGTGCAGACATGAACAGATGGTTTCGGCTGGATTATCTGAAATATCAGGATACAAAAGAAGTGATGGTTCGGGTTGCGGAGGATCTGGATGGGGAGTACGATATCCATAAGCCGATCGTGTTCAGAGGAGCGCATGCTGTCCCCTATGAGATCTGCAAGGATGCCTGCGTCAGTTTTTCTTCAAAACAGTACCAGTGGATCTGCAGGTTGACGGATTGGATGGATCCTCACTTAAAAGAAAAGTATTTCGGGAAAGGCAGAAGGGGTTATGTCTTTGCCGAATCGCCCGTTATTTCGACTTTACAATGGGGGGTTACCGCTTTTGACGGCACTTCCGGACAACTTATTGAATTTTGGAGGATGCATGGATATGATGCTTTTTTCTGCGAGACAGATCTGGATGTGATAGAGGAGGCTGAGCAGATTCGGGCGAGAGAAAACATGCCCGGATATCCGGATGATGGATATATTGCGGAATATGATGATTATATTATTATAAATCTCGAGATGCCGGAATAATTTATTATATAGAATGTAAAATCGAGACAATATAAATATTTTGTGTAGGAAGCGAAGGATGCAATAGAGGAGTACAGGAATGACATTCTTTGAGATTTTGGATACTTTATTGTTAAAGCCGCTGGAACTTATTTTTGAAGTGGTATATATGCTGGCCTATAAAATGATAGGTCATCCCGGGCTCTCCGTCATAGCATT
>CAZKOR010000286.1:0-4227 GCA_964554405.1 uncultured Bacteroides sp.
TGTGGAAAACCTCGGACCGGAAGCAATTTTTGAGCCTTATCCGATTCCTTCTGCTAACGGGACGGAGGTAAAAGGAAGTGTTGGATTCGGAAATATCGGTTACATTGTAATCAGCAAGAACTGCAAGAATCCGGAAGGAGTATTCAAACTGATTAATTTTTGGTGCTACATGATGGATGATGCGGCAGGAAAAGAGGATTTGGATTTTATCAGTTCTCTTTATGACAATAACTATCCGAACTGTGTACGCCCTTTGACGGTAATCAACCCTATGACTGACTATAACCAGTATACGAAAGTAACAGATGCCTTGGCGGAAGGATTAGATGTGGATGTAAAAAAATTGGGAAAAGATGCGTCTAAATATAACAGTTGTGTTGCATGGCTGACAGAGCAGGATCCCGACGGTGTAGGAGACTGGCTGCAGCAGGGAAATGATAAATCTGCATACGGCATTGCGAAAGAATATCTGGATAGCGGAATTTATATAAAAGATGCTAAGTGGGGACAGGATACCGCCACACTGCAAAGTGTCGGTTCTACCTTAAATGATATTCTGGTGGAAGGTTTCACGAAGATCATTATCGGTGTAGAGGATATTGATTATTTTGATACTCTGGTAGAACAGTGGTGGAAAGCCGGTGGAGAGATGGCAACAGCCGAGATAAATGAAACGTACGGAAACAGATAATTGAAGGAGGGGAAACTATGCCAAGTAAGAAAAAGATAGACAAGACGAAATTGAGAAATCAGGCGCAGTATCATCTGATGTTGCTGCCGGGAGTTATCATAACTTTTATCTTCTGCTATATCCCATTATATGGACTGATTATAGCATTTGAGGATTATAACCCTGGACTGGGATTTGCATCTCCATGGGTAGGGTTAGAGAATTTTAAGTTTTTGTTCAACCAGCCAAACTTTGTCAGAACCATTTGGAATACTTTATATATAGCAGTATTCAAGCTGCTATTGGGAATTATTGTTCCCGTCACTTTTGCGGTACTGCTCAATGAAATGAGATCAGAAAAGTTAAAGAGAACTTATCAGACATTGATTTATATTCCCAATTTTATGTCATGGGTTATTCTGGCAGGTGTTATGATGGACTTATTAGGTTCGGACGGCGTTATCAATGTACTGCTTGGAAAGCTGGGAATTGGAGCGGTTTCCTTTCTCGGAAATGCCAAGATTTTCCCATGGACTATGATTATCAGTGATGTATGGAAAGGCTTCGGATATGGCACTATTGTATATCTGGCAGCCCTTACGGGAATTGACCCGGGACTGTATGAATCGGCAACGCTGGATGGGGCGACGCGCTGGCAGAGAATACGTTATATAACCGTACCTCTGTTAAAACCTACAATTGTGCTGATGTTAGTACTGGCGCTGGGTGGCGTGTTAAATGCCGGATTTGATCAAGTGTTCAACCTCTATTCTCCGGTAGTCTATTCAACAGGTGATATTATTGATACTTATGTGTACCGTCTTGGTATTCAACAGGCACAGTATTCTATCGGTGCAGCCGTAGGACTGTTTAAATCGCTGGTATCCTGTATTCTGGTATGTGCATCCTATTACATGGCGGATAAACTTGCCGGTTACAAAATATTCTAGGAGGGATGAGAATGGAAAAGAAAAAATATGGAGTTTTTGATATCGTATTGCTTATCATTTTAGGAATTGCATGTGTGACATGTGTGCTTCCGTTTATCAACCTTCTTGCAGTTTCTTTCAGTGGCAGTACGGCAGTAGCGGCAGGAAAAGTAGGATTTGTACCGGTTGATTTTACACTTGCTTCTTATAAATATATTTTGGAAGACGGCAGTTTCTTCCGGGCAATGGCAATTTCTATCGAGAGAACGGTGAAAGGAACTCTGTTAAATCTGATTTTGATGGTATTAACGGCATATCCGTTGGCAAAACCTAAGGGAGAGCTGATTGGCAGAAAGTTTTATGTAGTATTCTTTGTGATTACAATGCTCATAGGCGGCGGTATGATTCCTACTTATTTGCTGGTATCAGGACTTGGATTGAAAGATACCATATGGGCGCTGATTTTGCCCGGAGCCCTTCCGGTTTCCAATATGGTTATTCTGATGAACTTTATCCGCGAACTGCCGGCGGAATTAGAGGAAGCGTCATCCCTTGACGGAGCAACTCCTTTCCAGACGCTTATTATGATTATTCTGCCACTGTTAAAACCGGCGCTTGCCACAGTGGGACTGTTCTGTATGGTAGGTCATTGGAATGAGTGGTTTAACGGTATGCTGTATATGAGTAACCCTGCCAACTATCCATTGCAGACTTATTTACAGTCTTTGCTTGTAAACTTTGAAAACATGCTGCAAGGAGATTCTACTTATGATATTAAAGCATTGCTGTCTATGATGAATGTCAGGACAGGTCGTGCGGCACAGTTGTTTTTGGGAGCGTTGCCGATTATGCTGGTGTATCCGTTCCTTCAGAAATATTTTACTAAGGGACTTGTACTGGGAAGCGTAAAAGGATAAAAAGGGAATGTATGGAGGTTAATGATCATGTCGATTGTAATAGATGCGGAGAAGAGGCTTTTTACCTTACACACAGAAAATACAACCTATCAGATGAAGGCGGACAGTCTTGGAACTTTACTTCATGTATATTATGGGAAACGGACGGATGAGAGTGATAAATCTTATACAATCTGCTTTAAGGACAGAGGTTTTTCCGGAAATCCCTATGAGGTAGGAAAAGAAAATAAAACGTATTCTCTGGATGTTCTTCCACAGGAATATAGTTGTTATGGAACCGGGGATTACCGTATAAGCGCATTAAAAGTACAAAATGAGGATGGCAGCATGGCGGCAGCACTCCGGTATAAAGACTATCAGGTCAGCAAAGGAAAATATTCAATAAATGGACTCCCGGCAGTGTATGCAGAGGAGAAAGAAGCAGATACTTTGGAGGTTATTCTGGAAGATTCATATTCAAAGGTGGAAGTGCATCTCCTGTACGGAGTACTTTACAAAAATGACATTATTACCCGCGCTGTGAAGATTGTTAATCACGGAGATAAAAGAGTAACATTGCAGAAAGCCGCCAGCATAAATCTGGACTGGATAAACGGCGAGTATGAGTGGACGACATTTTATGGTGGTCATGTTAAAGAAAGAAATGTACAGAGAAGCGAACTTGATCATGGTATTCACTCCATAGGCAGTGTACGGGGAACCTCCAGCCATCATTACAATCCGTTTGTCGTGGTCAGTGACAAGAATACAGATGAAGAAAAGGGCGGATGTTACGGATTTTCATTCCTTTATAGTGGAGAGTTTCTAATGGAGGCTGAAAAAGACCAAGTAAATCAGACCAGACTGGTCTGCGGCATACATCCGGATAATTTTGCGTGGAATCTGCAGCCAGGTGAACAATTTGACACTCCGGAAGTTATGATGACATATAGCGCGGAAGGGTTTGGGACACTTAGCAGGAAGCTGCATAGAACCATACGGCATAATATTTGCCGTGGAGAATGGAAAGAGAAACGCCGTCCGGTTCTCATTAATAATTGGGAAGCTACCTATTTTGATTTTACCGGTGAACAGTTAGTAAGAATTGCAAAGAATGCCGCAGAATTAGGTGTAGAGCTTTTTGTACTGGATGATGGCTGGTTTGGAAAGAGGGATGATGATAATTCCGGACTCGGTGACTGGTTCCCTAATGAGAAGAAACTGGGATGCACGCTGGAAGAACTGGCGGAGAAAATCGTGGAGTGTGGAATGCAGTTTGGTCTTTGGTTTGAGCCGGAGGGTATCTCAGAGAATAGTGATTTGTATCGTGAGCATCCTGACTGGGCAGTCATAATACCGGGAAGAAAACCTGCGCTTAGCAGAAATCAGTTGGTTCTTGATTTTTCAAGGAAGGATGTACAGGATTATATCATAGGGCGAATGTCAGCTATATTTGCAGAGACGCCGATTACCTATGTGAAATGGGATTTTAACAGAAGTATTTGTGATAAATACAGTATGGCGCTTGACGCACAGAGTCAGGGAGAATTTGCCCATCGATATGTATTGGGACTCTACCGTGTATTAGAGACGCTGACTACAAAATTTCCTCATATTCTATTTGAAGGTTGCAGTGGCGGCGGCGGACGGTTTGATACAGGCATGTTGTATTATACTCCTCAAATATGGTGCAGTGATAATACGGATGCTATAGCAAGGCTTGAGATTCAGT
>CAZKOR010000287.1:0-4224 GCA_964554405.1 uncultured Bacteroides sp.
GGGTATTATCTTGGGTATTATCTTGGGTATTATCTTGGGTATTATCTTGGGTATTTTTATCGTATGAACTCCGAAATATAATCATAATATCTTCTCTTTTCACTTTATATTCCGGAATATCATTTCCTGCTAAAATACAGCTGTCTTTTATTTTTTGAATTCCACGCCCCCATGATTCAACAAATCCCGCCCGAAAGAAAGTATTTGCAATCAACGGATTATAAGGTCTGGATTTATGCGATTCCATTAAATCATCAATCGTCCAATCATCAGGGAACACACAATCATTCGCAATCATAATCTGATTATCATAAACCCGAATTTGAATCGGAACCAAAGTCGCATAATTTTTATGAGATATTGCGTTTAAGACAGCTTCTCTTATCGCCTCTTTCGGATAAGGATAAGTTTCCACTCTGGTGATATTTTGATAAGAAATAATTCCTTTTAAATATTTTGTATAAATTAAATCCACAACCCTGTCTGCCTGCGACAACAAAGAGCCATGTACTTCATCCTGATACAAAATATCAGATTCCGATTGAAAATAAGCAATCTTAACATAAGAGCCGGGAATCCATTTCTCCGGATTATGGTGAAACAGCAAAACCGCTGCTCTTGTAAGTAAACCTTCACTAATAAGATTTAAGCGGTCAAGCAACTGCTCATTACTGAGTTGAATATCAGGTTCATCCATTCTTTTACTTTTTATCGCCTGCTCTCTAAAAATATCAAAACTATCATTCCTTAAATCGCTTATTACAACATTCTGTATAGGCACACTGTTCCATGTTATACCAGTCTTTTTCAAGAGGAACTGATTCAATGCCTGTCCCTTGAGCAATTGCTTTGTACTTCCGCTCCGATAATGATACTCACCTCTATAATTCACAGGATAAGTGTTCGGACCGACACAAATTTCAATATATTCTTTGCCGTCCTTTGTCAACAAATTCACATCTGCAATAATTCCCAAAACATCTCTTATCTTATTTGGAATATCTTCCATAAGTTTCTTACTGTTCTTGACTCCAATAACTGTCCCATCATCATCTGTACCTATATAAATCTTTCCACCCTGTGCATTAGCAAACCCGCATATCCATTTCAGATATTCGTCCCGCCATGTCTCTTTCCATTCAATATTCTGGCTTTCTGCCATAAATGTACCACCCGCCTATTCCTGATGAAAAAACTCATAAATCTGCTCTGCAATATGCTCCGGTATCTCTGCAACTTCGCATAATTGCTCTACTTTTGCATTTTTTATTTCCTCAATGGATTTAAAATACTTCATCAATGCTTTTCTTCTTGCCGGTCCGACACCCGGAATATCATCCAATACCGACTTCACCTGTGACTTAGAACGCAGAGAACGATGGTATTCAATCGCAAAACGGTGCGCTTCGTCCTGAATCCTTGTGATAAGCTTAAATCCCTCGGAACGTGTATCAATCGGAATCTCTACATTCTGATAATAAAGTCCCCTCGTTCTGTGGTTATCATCTTTCACCATACCGCATACCGGAATGTCGATATGTAGTTCTTCCAGTACCTGTAAAGCGATATTTACCTGTCCTCTGCCGCCGTCCATTAACAATAAATCCGGAAACTTTGTAAAACTTCCAAACTCTTTGTCTATCTCTTTCCTGTCAAGTTCCGCCCTCTCTTCCATACCATGTACAAAGCGTCTCGTCAAAACTTCTTTCATGCAGGCATAATCATCCGGTCCGGAAACGGACTGTATTTTAAACTTTCGATAGTCGCTGCGTTTGGGCTTTCCTTTTTCATAAACTACCATGGAGCCGACATTTGCAAATCCGCTGATGTTGGAAATATCAAAAGCCTCCATCCGCTGAATGGATTCCAAATCAAGCAGTTTGGCAATTTCACGAACCGCGCCGATAGTTCGTCCCTCTTCACGCTTGATACGCTCCTTGTCCTGGCTCAAAACAAGCTGTGCATTTTGCGCGGCAAGTTCTACTAACCGTTCTTTCGTTCCCTTCTTGGGAACGCGCAGATAAACTCTGTTCCCTTTTCTTGTGCTGAGCCACTTTTCCAGAATCTCAATGTCTGCAATATCTTCCTGCAATATCAGTTCTTTGGGAATATAAGGCGTTCCCGCATAGAATTGTTTGACAAAATCCAATAGAATCTGCGCTCTGTCATATCCCGCCACACGCATCATATAAAAATGTTCCCGGCCTATCAGCTTTCCATCCCGTATAAAAAAGACTTGTACGACTGCATCGCTTTCGTCATTTGCAAGTGCGATAATGTCTTTGTCCTCTCCATCGCTGTCTGTTATTTTCTGCTTCTGTGCCACGCTTTTGACGCTGTTATATAAGTCCCGGTAACGAACGGCCTCCTCAAACGCAAGCTGCTCAGATGCTTCCTGCATCTTTTCTTCAAGCTCCTTTAAAATCGGTTTATAATTCCCATTCAAAAAATCTAGAGCCTGCTCTACGCGCTCCCTGTAGTCCTCTTTACTTATATACTCCTGACAGGGCGCCAGACATTGTTTAATATGATAATTTAAACAAGGACGTTCCAACCCGATATCTCTCGGCAGTTTCCGGTTACATGTCCTTAACTGATATAACTTATTCATTAAATCAATAGTATCTTTTACTGCTGCGGCACTCGTATAGGGTCCGAAATATTTAGAACGGTCTTTCTTAATCTCTCTTGAAAATAAAATGCGCGGATATTCCTCTCCCAATGTTACCTTAATATAAGGATAAGTTTTATCATCCTTTAACATGGTATTATATTTCGGTGAATGTTCCTTTATCAGGTTGTTTTCGAGAATAAGGGCTTCCAGTTCCGAATCCGTCACAATATATTCAAAACGGGCAATCTGCTCCACCATCCTGTCAATCTGCGGACCACGTCCTACGATTTTACGAAAATAAGAGCGCACTCTATTATGCAGATTGACCGCCTTACCGATATAGATAATCGCGTCATTCGCATCGTGCATAATATAAACTCCCGGGTTGTTCGGGAGTTTTTTTAATTCTTCCGCTATATCAAACATTGCTGTCTCCACCATCTGACTCCTGTTTATCCATCGATGCAAGCGTCTGAGAAAACAGACCGACATTCGGAGGGTTTTGTGCGACTTCTTTTTGCGGCGGAATTTCCGGCTTCTGCTCTTCCTGAATCACAGTTTCCTCTTTCTCGTCTGTGTTCTTACTTTCACTCTTTTCTCCGCTTCCGTCTTTTTTATTCTTATCTTCTTTATTCTTATCCTCTTCCTCAGGTTCAGGAATCCCTTTTTCTTTCCGGTAAATCTTCATAAATTCCTTACCGGTAATAGTTTCTTTTTCTATCAGATATGCCGCCAGCTTATCCATGATTTCCCGATTGGCTTTTAAGAGCTTTTTCGCCTGCTTGTAACTGTCATGCAGAAGTTTCATAACTTCCGTATCAATATCCGCTGCAGTCACATCCGAGCAGGTAAGGGATGCACTGCCATCCAGATATTGGCTTTCCACTGTAGCAAGTCCCATCAATCCGAATTTTTTACTCATACCGAATCTGGTTATCATATTACGCGCTATGCTGGTAGCCTGCTCAATATCGTTTGCCGCACCTGTCGTTACGGTATCAAATACAATTTCCTCCGCTGCACGTCCGCCTAATAAACCGACTAATCTATCCCGCAGTTCCGCTTCCGTATCCAGGAATTTTTCCTCTTCCGGAACATGCATAACATATCCAAGCGCACCCATTGTTCTTGGAACAATCGTAATTTTCTGCACCGGCTCCGAATTTTTCTGCAAAGCGCTGACAAGTGCATGTCCAACTTCATGATAGGAAACAATTTTACGCTCTTCCTTGCTCATAATCCGGTCTTTCTTTTCTTTTCCTACAAGCACCTGTTCTACCGCATCGAATAAATCTTTCTGGCTGACAAATTCCCTGCCCATTTTAACGGCATTAATTGCTGCCTCATTGATCATATTGGCCAGGTCGGAGCCAACTGCACCGGAAGTTGCAAGCGCAATTTCATCCAAATCGACTGTTTCATCCATTAAAACATCTTTTGCATGAACTTTTAAAATTTCCACACGCCCTTTTAAGTCCGGCTTGTCCACGATAATTCTTCTGTCAAAACGCCCCGGACGAAGCAGAGCCTTATCCAATATTTCAGGCCGGTTCGTTGCAGCAAGAATGATAATTCCTTTTTTACCGTCAAAACCATCCATCTCTGAAAGC
>CAZKOR010000288.1:0-4221 GCA_964554405.1 uncultured Bacteroides sp.
AGTTTCAGGGCTTGGGTTCCTCGAGCGATGAAGATGAAGAGTTATTCAATCTGGAAGATATTTATCGTTTGTCTGAAAATCTGTATATAAAAAGAATATACGCTTATAAAAATTCCGATGTTAACATGGTGATTTTTCAAACTAATATATACGGATTGTCTGTTTCCGGCGGTTCTAAAGGCTTTCTTTATTTAGACCGGGATTTGACGGAAGATATTGCTGAATACAGTTATTTCCGTCCGTATCGCAGTCATGATTACAGTGAGATTACGGATAATTGGTATTACTATGATATATGGTATTAAATAATACCCATCTTATTTTGCTTGATAAGGAAAGATAATTGCAGACAGAGGTATTTACATGAAAAGAAAAAAAGTCATAAAGACAGCAGTCATCATATTGATAATATTGCTTTTACTCGCCCTTGCTGTCGGTGCATATATGATTTATACCGTTGTGCGTTGGCACTATGGGACAATCACTTCTAATATAGAAAGATATCCTGAGGAATTTGATTCTTATGACGGAAAGTACACCTTACAGACGCTTGTGGAGTACGACGAAAGTGTGCCGATACACTATGTCAATATTTTAATAGTTGACAATGTTATAGGAGAAGAAGTGTTATCCATTGAGAGAGTGTACAGAGTTTTCGATTTCCACTGGGCGGTATGGGAGACTGACAGCTATAATTTCTGGCTGAAGTCGGGGGATATAGGAACTTTTTATTACGAATATCAGGAAGATGGCACTTGGAAAAAATATTCACTCGCAGAGATACCGTATGAGGATATCATAGAGCATTTGCCGGATGGATATGAGATAGATTAGAAAGAGTAGGGAAAAATTTATCTTGACATATGGGAAATATGTGAATAAAATTTAATAAACAATTATTAAAACAGTTTTAAAATATAATTTAATTATGTTTGTTTTAGACACTAAGAGAAAGAGGGCTGTTATGGCATTTACAAATCTGGTAAAGAAAATAAATGAACGGAGCATTATTACATGTATGCGGGATGGAAAAGCGCATACCAAACAGGAACTTGCATGGCTGACAGGCTTAAGTTTTCCGACTGTGGGGAAAGTGGTGGAGGAGCTTGTCAGGGATAACATGCTTCTTGGGCTTGGCGCGGACTTGGAGAGTCAGGGCGGGCGTAAAGCGGAGCTATATAAGATAAATCAGGATTTTGCGCATGTACTTTTATTGTTTTTACAGGGAAAGAAAGTGTATTACCGGATTAGTGATGCTCTTGGGGAAATGTTAGAGAGCGGGGAAAAGGAGGATGAGGAAGCGTTGCCTTTTGTGCTTCTGAAAGAGTGTTTTGCGGAAAGGCTGTCGTCGGATACCCAGATAAAAGCTGCAGTTGTGGGACTGCCGGGAAGTGTCTATAACGGTACGGTATACTGCATGGACGGATATGAAGGGATGGTTGGAAGAAATATAGCTAAAGAGCTGTATGAGCAGGCAAAAGTGCCTGTTATGGCGGCAAATAACATGAACATTGTGGCAATGGGGATGGCAAAAGATGAGACAACCGTTTGCCTCCATCTTGCCGATACGGGACCGGGATTAGGCGCTGTAGTCAATGGCAGACCAGTATGCGGATTCAGCGGTTTTCAGGGAGAAGTCGGGTTTATGCCTTTGTATGGAGAAAAAAATGTACAGGATATTGCTTTAGACGGATTTTCACAGGCATCGGCGGGAGAATGTATGGCAAAAGTGATTGCATGTGTATGTACGGTATTGAATCCGCGCCGCGTGATATGTTATTTAGAGCCGGACAGTGGCGGGGGGCGGCAGGAGATTACGAAGGGCTGTCAAAGATATCTGCCGGAATATGCACAGCCGGAGCTAGTTTTTAACAGAAGCTATAAAGAGGATTATCTGGCGGGACTGACGACAGCAGGACTTGCGTTATTATATCAGGACGGTGTGGCGGAATATGAGCAGACAGGACAGGAATAAGCACACAGCAAAGGTTCTGGATATGACGAAGGGAAGTCCGGCTGTTCTTTTGCTTCGTTTTTCCCTGCCGCTCATATGCGGGAATCTGTTTCAGCAAGCTTACACTTTTGCAGATACCGTTATTGCGGGGCAGAAATTGGGCGTTCATGCGCTTGCCGCGTTAGGTGCGGCGGAGTGGCTTACTTTTATGATGTTCGGCTTGATTCAAGGGATGACACAGGGATTTTCTATCGGTGTTTCTAAATATTTCGGCACAGGGAGAGAGGATATGGTGCAGAAGGAGATTTTTCATGCGTTTTGCCTGTCCATAGGCGGGGCGGTTCTTTTTACCATATTCGGACAAATGCTGCTTGCGCCGATGTTACGGATTCTTCATACGCCGGACGAACTGTTTCCTATGACATATTTATATTTGAAAATTCTATATATGGGCATTCCGATTTCGTTTGCCTATAATATGCTGGCGGGCATTTTACGTGCATTCGGGAACAGCGCGGTTCCGCTGCGGGCGATGATGACAGCGTCTTTGGGGAATATTATACTTGATATCATTCTGGTGGTTTGGCTGGAGACGGGGATTGCAGGCGCAGCTTTTGCGACACTGTTAGCGCAGCTTGCTTCCGCCGTTTATTGTGTATTGGCGCTGTCTAAAATAAGACAGGCAAGGGTGGAGCGTGACAATCGAAAATGGAGCCGCGAAATGTTTACGGAACAAATAAAGCTGGGTATTCCGATGGGATTTCAAAATGTCATTACTGCGGCAGGCGGACTTATGGTGCAGTCAGTCGTCAATGGTTTTGGAGTATTGTTTTTAGCAGGATATACGGCGGCAAATAAGTTATACGGGCTGTTAGAAGTCGCAGCCTCCTCCTATGGATATGGTATTTCGACTTATACGGCGCAGAATATCGGCGCCGGGAAAAAGGAAAGAGTCCGCACAGGTCTTATCTCCGCATTGAAAATCGGAAGCATAACCGCCGCGCTGATGTCTCTTATTATGGTTATCGGAGGAAAACAGATATTAGGGCTTTTTATAAAGACTGAGCAGGGCACGGCGGAAGCAGCGCTTTCGGCAGGGTATCATTTCCTGTGTGTACTTGCCGTCTTTTTCCCTTTTTTATACATACTCTACATTCTTCGTGCCTGCATACAGGGAATGGGCAATTCTGTTATACCGATGCTTTCCAGTCTGATACAGGTTTTTATGCGTATCGTATGTGCGCTCTGGTTGACCAGACTGATAGGAAATACAGGCGTATACTGGGGAGAAGTGGCGGCGTGGCTCGGTGCAGATGTGTTTTTATATTTTTCGTTAGAAAAATTTTTTATTAGAAAAAATTTTTATTGACTCCTACGCTGCGTCATACTTTATGATAGCATTAACACAGGAAAGGAATACGGTGATTGCTATGATGACGGTAAATGAGGTAAGTAAACTGACGGGAGTGAGTGCACGCACTCTTCATTATTACGATACTATCGGTCTGTTAAAGCCGGCGCAGATGACAGAATCGGGATACAGGCTGTATGACGATACGGCACTGGAACGTTTGCAAAGTATTTTACTGTTTCGGGAATTGCAGTTTCCTCTAAAAGAAATCAGAAATATTCTTGACAGTCCTAATTTTGACCGCAATAAGGCGTTGGATCAGCAGATAACTTTACTGCGGATGAAAAAGGAGCATATTGAAAACCTGATTGATTTAGCCTGTGGAATAAAAGTGATAGGAGTGAAGCCGCTTATGGGAGATTTTACGGCATTTGATACGAGAAAATTTGATGAATATGCGAAACAGGCAAAGGAATCCTGGGGTAATACGGAAGCATATAAAGAGTTTGAAGAAAAAAATAAAAATCGTTCCACAGAGGAATTAAATGAGATAAGCAAAAAGATGATGACTCTTTTTGCGGAATTTGGAGGGATGAAAGACTTAAACCCGGCAGATGAAAAGGTGCAGAAACAGGTTCAAAAGTTGCGTGATTTTATCAGCAAAAATTTTTACAATTGCACTGTTGAAATACTGCGCTCACTTGGCAATGCATATGGAGGCGGAGGCAGTATGAGTGAAAATATTGATAAAGTCGGAGGCGCCGGAACGGCTGAGTTTGCGAAGAATGCCGTTTTGGAGTATTGTGCGAGGATAAAAGACTAAAAAACAGAAAAAGTCAGGGCAGTCGGAAAGATGTAAGGGTCTTTCCGGCTGTTTTTTGGTTATGTTATGTATCAAATCCGGCATCTTGTGTCA
>CAZKOR010000289.1:0-4220 GCA_964554405.1 uncultured Bacteroides sp.
ATCGTGATTGGGGCGGTGGCAAAACTGGAACTGCTGTCAAAAGGTGATAGCAGGAATGAAATGCTTGCAGGAATTACCATAGGCGCCACGGGAACACCGCATTTTGTGGGAAAGCTGTCGGCGGCGTTTGCAGAGAGAGGCGCCGATGTGTGGGATATGGGTTTTATGGAGATTCGTCCAAGTGAAAGTCTATTGCCGGATCTGAAAGACTGTGGCTGGCTTGTTTTTACCAGTCCCAACGGCGTCAGGGTATTTTTGGATAAAATGAAGCAGGAGCGAAAGGACCTGCGTATTCTTTGTGGGAAACGGATCGCGGTGATCGGGCCGGGAACGGCGGCAGTTCTTGCAGAAAATGGGATATATACAGATTACATGCCGGAGTGTTACGATGCACTGCATCTGGCAGAAGGATTGACGGAGCGGATTTTGGAGGAACAGAGGACGGGCTGTGCAGATAAGATTCCTGCCGTTTTTCTGCGGGCTGCACAGGGAAGCGCTTCTTTGTCCCGTATCTTTACCGAAAAAGGAATTTCCTTTTTGGATTACCCGCTTTATGAATTGGAGGTACAGGAAGAAAAGCGCGCAGCGGTGATGGAGAAAGAGCCGGACTATCTTGTTTTTGGATCAGCCATGGGTGTGAGGACGTATTTCAAAGGAATGGAACAGGCAGGACTTGTGAATACGAAAAGTCGATATGTCTGTATTGGAGAACTTTGCGGAGATGAATTGAAAAAGCATACTGAGCGACCTTTTCTGACGGCGCGGGAAGCAAATGTGGAGGCAATCGTGGATTGTGTGTGCAGAGATGTTACATTCTGAGGGAAAAATCTAAATGGCTTGAAAAGAAGCATTTTAAGTTTAAACGGACAAAATACAGCATTTATTGTCGGGAAAAGTGTACCTGAAAAACATATACTGAAATCGATATTATAAAGAATCAGGAGGGTGCACATTTGGAAGCGTATATTTTGGAACACTACAGAAAGACGGGGACATTTACTTATGCAGGTGGCTATCAAGATTATTTTCGCTCCCTGCCCGATGATATTGCTGTGCTGGGCAAATTGATATGCAGTCAGGTAATACACAGGGTAACTCTGAAAGAGGGAAACACTAATGCGAACGCTACACTTTTGTACGGGGATATGAACCGGTATCCATGGTATCGGATGCGATGCGAGGATGATGTTCTTTTGACGGTTCCGGCTCTTACTGCAGAATTGTTTCGTATGGATGAACGGGGGTTTGTGAAGGATAGGAAGGTAGAAAACAAGATCGTGGTAACATGCCGCTATGTTTCCGTCCTGATGAGCGCTATTTTAAAGGCAAAAGGGATTCCGGCGAGAAGTCGTGCCGGATTTGCACCTTATTTTCAGGATGGCATCAGCATGGATCATTGGATCAATCAATATTATAATGAGAAAGAGAGACGCTGGGTCACTTTTGATGCGGACGGATTTTATGAGGAGGGAGGCATGCCTCTTTCCCAATATGATATGCCTGTGGAAAGCTTTGATTGGGTGGCAGAAGCCTATCTTGCCGTGAGGAGAGGACAGACGGACGGCAGGCAATACTTGTATGCGGACGGATTGGGGACTTGTTCTCTTCCTGCTCTGGTCCGCTACCTGATCTATGATTTTCATGCGCTAATGAATCATGAGCTGACCTATAGTTTTATACCTGCTTATCTGGATGGGAGGTTGGATAGGCTGACCGAGGAGGAGCTGCAGGAGTTGGATCGACTGGCGGAATGGATCCTGGAAGCGGACAGGTATTTTGACGAACTTTGTGCGCTTTGGGAGCAGGAAAGGAAATTCAGAATTTTGAACAGCCCGCTTGTGGGAGCATATGATCACGGCACAGAGTTCGAGAGCTGACAGACTCGATTTTGTAGGGAAATATATTCTGCAGGATGAAGCGAATGTAGGGAGGGCTGTCGTATGGATTGGATCAAAGCTGTAGAAGATGCGATCGAATATATCGAGGGAAATATCACAGAGGACTTGACGATTGCCGGAATAGCTTCCCAAGTAAATTTATCCCCATTTTATTTCCAAAAAGGTTTTGCTATGCTGTGTGGATATACCGTAGGCGAGTATATCAGAATGAGGCGGTTATCTCTGGCAGGAAGTGAATTGCTGTCATTAGATGTTAAGGTAATAGATCTGGCAGTAAAATATGGTTATGATTCATCGGATAGCTTTACCAAAGCATTTACACGTTTTCATGGAAGCACGCCGACAGATGCACGAAAAGGCAGGGCGCCGCTTAAGTCTTTTGCACGATTACACATAAAGATATCAATGGAAGGCGGCAGCGTAATGGAGTACCGGATTGAAGAAAAAGCAGCATTCAAGGTAATGGGAATTTCAAGGGTGTTTTCTTATGAATCGGCAAATACAGACATTCCTAAGTATTGGGATGAGGTTTATGATGGTGCAGCTAAAAAGCCTGTGATGGGAATGTATGGCATCTGCTTTGATGCGGAAATGAGCGGTAATCAATTCCGATATATGATTGCAGATGACTTTCAGGAAGAAGCTGCCGTGGAGCGGAATCTGGAAGAATATGAGATTCCGGCTCATAAATGGGTGGTCTTTCCATGCAGGGGACCAATGCCGTCTGCACTGCAAGAGGTCAACCGGAGAATCTTTTCCGAGTGGTTTCCGGCAAGCCGATATGAGCTCAGTGAAGGATATAACATTGAATATTACAGCGATGCAGCCGATTATAAAGATGGTACTAGTGATTTTGGATATTATGCGGAGGTTTGGATTCCGGTAAAGGAGAAAGTGCTTGATAGAGATAAGGACTATTACAGATAAGGACTCTATGCTGTCTGTGAGTAATATTTATGAGCAAAGCTGGAAATATGCCTATCGCGGTATTATTCCGGATACATGGCTTGCAGGTATCCCGTCCGGACATTGGGCAAACGGGCTTAGGCAGCCGGGACGCCTTTCTTTGGTATTGCTTGATGATGGGGAAATGTGCGGAACAGCTTCTTTTTGTCATGCAAGAATGGAGAGTATGAAGGATTATGGTGAAATTATCTCTATTTATCTTTTGCCGGAAGTGATGCACAAAGGATATGGTTATCAATTGATGCAGGCGGTTATATCCGAACTGAGGAATATGGGATATAGAAAGGCTTATTTATGGGTGTTGGAAGAGAATAAGAATGCCCGCCAATTCTATGAGCGATTCGGATTTGTGAGAGATGATAAAACGCAGAAAGATATTTATGACGGAAAAGAATTAAAGGAATTGATGTATACATATCAGATAGAGTGATTTCGAGGTTGCTAGGATGGAGGGGCAATATTTGAAAGTTCGGGAAAATATATGGAGAAGATAATAGTTCATAATTTTGGTAAAACATATTTACAATTCCGTTAAACATATGCTATAGTAATTTAAAGCATATTTTCTACATAAACAGATCAGTAATTTCTTTCTATATTCTAAGTTTCAGAAAATCCATGCTTTGTTCCCAATTAACATTTACAGAGGCAGGAGGATCTGAAGCGGTTCTCCTGTGAGAGACAGCCTTTTTTATTTGAAGATTGGTTGGCGATGACCAAGGAGGACACTAAATGAACAAAACAAATGTACAACGTAACTTTAAGGACACAGTATTCCGTATGCTTTTCAAGGAAAAGGAAAACTTGCTCGGTTTGTACAACGCACTAAACCGGACATCCTATACGGATGTGGAAAATTTGGAGATCACCACACTGGAAAATGCAGTCTGTATGAATTATAAGAATGATATTTCCTTTGTGTTCGACTTTGAGCTGCTGCTCTATGAGCACCAGTCTACATGCAACCCTAACATGCCGTTAAGAGATCTGTTCTATGTGAGCCGTGTATTGCAGAGCAGAATCAAAGATGAGAATTTGTATAGTAAGAAACTTGTCAAGATTCCGATGCCTAAATTTGTTGTGTTTTATAACGGAACAGATTTTCATCCTGAACAGCAGGTGCTTCGTTTGTCAGATGCTTTCGAGAAAAAACAGGATCAGCCGGCATTGGAATTGACTGTCATTGTTTATAATATCAATTTAGGGTATAATCAAGAACTGTTAGAAACATGTTGTCTGTTAAAAGAATATGCACAGTATGTAGAGTATGTCAGAAATTTTGCAAAAGAAATGGTTTTTCCCGAAGCAGTTGAGAAGGCAGTGGATTATTGTATCGGAAACGGAATACTTTCAGAT
>CAZKOR010000290.1:0-4196 GCA_964554405.1 uncultured Bacteroides sp.
TCCTGCTGTAAACTATCGGCAATGACAATAATTTCATCCATAAGCTTTTTCTTGATTTTCTGAATGTCTTTACTTTCCGTATTGAGTTTGCCCTGACGCTTTATTAAATCGTTCAGCTTCTTTTCAAGCGATTTCATCTGCGACGTCATATCTTCCGGGCTAAAAAGTTTATGCCATTTATTATCTAACGTCAGAATCGGAATTTTCTTCCCGGACAGCGCTTTGTTAAATGCATCTTCTTTTTCCGCCATAATACCAACCTTCCCCTTTTTTGTACTTCTTTATCTTATTCCGCATCTTCGTGAGATGCTAAATTATAAGATAATTTCATCAAACTGTCCAACAAATGCACATTTTCCACCTGAATATTTTTCGGTACATTCAAATCCGTATGTGCGAAATTCCAGATTGCTTTAATACCACAGCCGGCAAGCTGCTCCGCTATCATAGCGGCGCTGTGTTTCGGCACTGTCAATACGGCGATGTCAATATTATTTTCCCTGACAAAAGCCTCCATTTTTTCCATCGGCTGCACTTCGATATCCCTGATTTTCATACCGCATATAGCGGGATTGTTATCAAAAACGCCACAAAAGATAAATCCCCTGCGCTCAAAATTCACATAATTTGCCAATGCCTGTCCCAAATGTCCAGCTCCGATAATCACTAACTTGTGCTCCTTGTCCAGACCAAGGATTTTGCCGATTTCTCCATATAAATATGTTACATTATAGCCGTAACCCTGTTGTCCGAAACCTCCGAAATGATTCAAATCCTGTCTTATTTGAGAAGCCGTAACCTGCATAATATCGCTTAATTCCTGCGAAGACACCCTTTCTGTGCCCTCATCTTTCAACATTCCAAGATACCTGAAATATCTGGGCAAACGGCCGATAACAGCCTGTGATATTTCTTTTTCTTCCACCAACGCCGCCTCCTGTATCCATTTCATTCCATAATATTTTTATTATATTCCATCTTCAAAAAAAGCGCAAGCATGGCATTGACAGTTTCCCTATCGCCCTGTTAAACTGAAAAATAGCATTTTCATGTTTTATAATAAACTAACAAGGAGCATTCTCATGATACTTTCTGTCAGTAATATACATAAATCATTTCAAGAAGTGCCGGTTTTACAAAATGTGTCATTCCATATTGAGGAATATGATAAAGCGGCAATCGTAGGTATTAACGGAGCGGGTAAAACAACGCTTCTTCGCATTATCATGGGCGAAATACCCGCAGATGAGGGGATTGTCACGCTCTCAAAAGGCAAAACGGTTGGCTATCTCTCCCAGCATCAATCGGTATCCGGTGAAAATACCATTTATGACGAGCTTCTGTCTGTCAAAAAAGACATTATTGATTTGGAGCATCGGATGCGCGCTGTTGAATTGCAGATGAAAGCTGCTTCTGAAGAACGATTGGACGAGCTTATGAAAACTTACGCCGACCTCACACATGCCTTTGAATCCGCCAACGGCTATGCCTATAAAAGCGAACTGACAGGAGTTTTAAAGGGGCTTGGATTTGCAGAAGACGAATTCTCCCATTCTATCAGCACACTCTCCGGCGGGCAAAAGACCCGTATTGCACTTGGAAAACTGTTACTTCTAAATCCTGACCTGATTATTCTGGATGAGCCGACCAACCACCTAGACATGTCTTCCATCACATGGCTGGAAACATATCTGCTGAATTATAAAGGCGCGGTTATTATCGTATCCCATGACCGCTACTTCTTAGACCGGATTGCAGGCAAGGTAATTGAACTCGATAATACAAAAGCAACTGTATTTACCGGAAACTATTCCGCCTATGCCGCTAAAAAAGAACAGCTTCGTATTGCGCAGTATCACGCCTATATGAATCAGCAGCGTGAGATAAAGCATCAGGAGGAAGTAATTGAAAAGTTAAAATCCTTTAACAGGGAAAAATCCATCAAACGTGCCGAAAGCCGCGAAAAGATGTTAAATAAAATCGAAGTACTTGACAAACCCACCGAAGTCCGCGCCGATATGCACCTGCACTTGGAACCGCGGATTGCAAGCGGCAATGATGTTATCCATGTCGAAAACATCTCCAAATCCTTTGGCGCACTGACGCTGTTTGAAAATCTCTCATTTGACATCAAGCGCGGCGAACATGTTGCCATCATCGGCGATAACGGAACAGGAAAAACAACGATTTTAAAAATCATTAATGAGCTTATCCCACCCGATGCCGGACTTATCCGACTTGGCACAAATGTGGAAATCGGCTATTACGATCAGGAACATCATGTCCTGCACTCGGAAAAGACGCTGTTTGAAGAAATTTCAGATGATTATCCGGTCTTGACAAATACGGAAATCCGCAACACTCTGGCAGCTTTCCTCTTTACCGGAGACGATGTATTCAAAAAAATCGAATCGTTAAGCGGCGGCGAACGCGGACGTGTCTCTCTGGCAAAACTTATGCTCTCCGAGTCGAATTTCCTGATTCTGGACGAGCCTACCAATCATCTTGATATTATGTCCAAGGAAATATTGGAGGATGCCTTAAACAGTTATGCCGGAACCGTCCTTTATGTCTCTCACGACCGTTATTTTATTAACAAAACCGCTTCTCGTATTCTGGATTTACGAGAGAAAACCTTGACACAGTATCTTGGTAACTATGAATATTATCTTGAAAAAAAGGCTGGACAGACCTCCTCGACCTCTGCAAGTGCCAATGTTCCTGCATGGGGCGCAGCATCTTCTACGGGAACTTCCGCTGAAAGTTCCTCTGTGGCAAAGCAGGACTGGAAAAACCGAAAAGAGGAACAAGCCGCGAAACGTAAAAAGGAAAATGAACTAAAAAAATGTGAAGAAACGATTGCTTCTTTAGAGGATGAAAATAAAAAGCTCGAAGAAATGATGGCTGCACCGGATGTTTGTACGGATGTCGCAAAATTACAGGAGCTATCAAAGAAAAAAGAAGAAAATGAGAACAGACTGAGCGATTTATATGAAAAGTGGGAGGAATTGTCCTCATAACAAATCAGAGGCTAACGCGCAAAATTAAACCACTGCCGCAGTTGCAAAAACCGAATCGACAGTGGTTTTCCCCACACTCATTTTATTTTCTTTCTATATGTAATATTTATTTTGCAATAAAAGCTACTATACCGCTTTTTTTCATATTTAAAACTACATGGTCTTCCCTAACTTCTGCTACATCCACATCTACCCATGTACCTGCACTGTACTGCATTGCTACAATATCCATTTCAGCAGTAACGCTCGGCATATAGAAATTAATAGTTGCGTCAAATCCAGGATATGAAACCTCAACAACATTCAAAATTCTGCCTTCCGGATAGTTAACACGAGCGGAATCCACATATGCACGGTTTGTCACTTTAGAAATCATTGCCGTCATATTGGTTACTACACCGTTTACGACAATATTTCCGCCCTGTCCTACAGTCACCGCATTCTCAATACCGGGTGTGCTTATTACAACGTTGTTGTAATATTCGCCTGCAGACATATTTTTTTCGGCTGCTCTGTACATATCTCCTACATCATGGAATCCTTCATCACTTGCTGCATGCTGTACTGCCAAAGCTTCTGCCTGGGATTCGATAGCCTGAATGTCTTCCTGACTCAAACCGCCGCTACTGTTGCTTGAGTCGTCAGAGCTACTACCGCCGCCGCTGAATGGACCAGTATAGGTACCATGATTATCACTCGTCCAATCCTTGCCATCATATGTATAACTATTCGGAAAATTCTTCATATCCATCCAGAAAGAACCACTGGCGGCATCAGTTGGTGGATAAATTCCATAGTAAGTCTTATTTCCATCACTATCTAAATATATACCTCCGCCAGAATAATCCCTGTTTTCAAAGTCGTTAAAGAAGGTTGATGCATCACCTTCACTATAACTATAGCTATCCGCCAATACCGTCATCGCCGTTACCTTCACCGCAGATACAATCAGACCTGCCGCAAGCATAAATGCAATCCATTTCTTTACTGTCTTCATCTTTAAGTCTCCTCCTTACGGGGATTTTCCTGCTGTTCTTTCTCATGCCTTTATCCCCTTTGTTGTGTTATTTTGAGTGTGAAATATGTTTTGTGGTTTTTATTATACAATAAGCGCAACCTATTTGCAAACGTTTTTAAGAATATTTTTAAACTACAATATGTAGATTCTACCCCCCC
>CAZKOR010000291.1:0-4189 GCA_964554405.1 uncultured Bacteroides sp.
CTTATTGGTATCATTCTTCGCCCAGAATGTAATCTCATACTCTTTGGAAGAATCGAACTGTTCCGGTATTTCAAAAGCCTCCATGCCCTCTCTGCCATGACAGCCTGTCAATGTCAATAAGCAGCCGACAAGCAATGCCAATACACACAGCCGCGATATTCCACGTTTTCCTGCCTGTTTCATCCTTTCAATCCTCCCCTTGACACGCCTGCCATTACCTTATTGCGAAACAGCAGAAATAAGACAATCAACGGCACGGAAATCACTACAACCGCCGCCATCATCGCCGGAATATTTTCCCGTCCGAATCCGTTTTCCCGAATCTCCTGAATTCCGTTTGACACAAGATAATAAGCCTCGTCGTCGGTAATCAGTCTCGGCCACACATAGGAATTCCAACATTCTATCACTTTTAATATTGTTATCGTTATCAAAGTAGGTCTTGCTATCGGCACCATAACTTTAAGCAGATACTTTATATCTGATGTGCCGTCCACTTTCGCCGCATAATACAGGCTATCCGGTATCTGCTCAAAATTTTCTTTCAACAGATAAATATAAAAAACAGAGGTGACTGACGGTAAAATCAGTCCCGGAAAGCTATTCCGCATGTTCCAGTCAGTAATCGTTACAAAATTCGTGATGATAACCAACTCGGTCGGAATCATCATTAAAGAAAGGAAAATCATGAACGCAATATTTTTCCCCTTAAAGTCCAGCCTGGCGAAGGCAAACGCCGCAAGCGTAATCACCACTAACATAAGTGCTGTCGTCACTACAGTGAAAATCACTGTGTTCATAAAATATCTTCCAAGCGGAACCGCCGTAAAAGCATCCACATAATTCTGCATGGTCGGTGACAGTGTAAAAAACTTCGGAACATATTCCGAGTTATAGGCGCTGTAACTTTTAACAGATGAAAGCAGCATCCAGTAAAAAGGAAACAGCACAATAAGCGCCCAGAAAACCAACAGTATATAAGTGACTGCCTTCAAAACTGTCTCCCTGCTCTTTGCTTTTTTTTCAATTTTATCATAATCCATTTTTATAATCCTTTCAGTGCACCTTTTTTGCTGACGAGCAGATTGATACAGGTAATCGTAAGCACAATGGCAAACAATATAATTGCCGCCGCGGACGCATAGGACGGATAACCGCCGCTGTCGCCGTAGAGCATATCATAAACATAGCCGACAATCGTATTCATTTCCGCAGCATTCAAATTCGTGCCAAATAACGCCACCGCATCGCTGTATGCCTTAAATGCGCCGATAAATCCCGTAATAATCAAATAAAACAGCATAGGAGAAATCATCGGCAGCGTAATCCTCATGAAAGTCCTGAATTTCGATGTGCCGTCCACTTTTGCCGCGCGGTAATATTCCTCATTGACTGAAGCAAGCGCACTTGTCAGAATCAGGATTTTAAAGGGCATAACAATCCAAATCGTATAAAAACATAAAACAAACATTTTCGCCCAATACGGTCCGTCAATAAAATCCACCGAACTGCCGCCAAACCATGTGATAATCAGGTTGACAAGCCCATCCGTATATGCCGTCTTTTTAAATAAAATCATAAAGACCAGACCGACAGCCAGCGTATTCGTCACATATGGCAGAAAATATATGGTCTGAAACAGATTTCTAAGCGGTTTAATGGAACTTAATCCTACGGAAATAAGCAGTGCAAGTCCCGTAGATAAAGGCACCGTGATAATAACCAACAGAAACGTATTTTTTACCGCCTGCAAAAAATAATGGTCGTGCAGCACATAGGAATAATTATATGCGCCGATATCGAAATAAGTCTGCGACGCCGAATTATACCCTTCCTCAAAGGAGTAAACGAATACATCTATCAAGGGATAAACCATAAAAATTCCCAGAAAAAGCATGGCAGGAAGTAAATACAGCCAGCCTTTCAGAGCATTCCAGTTGACTTTCTTCTTTTCCATATCAAATACCCTGCTCCTCTCCCGGTTTCCATCTTTCCTCTGTCATTTTATCAAAAAAGAACACTTTGTGAGGGTGAAGCGCAAACCTGACAGACGCATTGCCGATATTGACTTTATTATCCGTTCCGATAATCGCGCGTACGGTCGGGTTCAAAGATGCCTTATGTGTCGAGACAACGCTGATATCACGTCCCATAACCTCCACACCGCTTAGCTTACAGCATAACGGACCATCTTCCCGCAAAATAAATCCTTCCGGCCGGATACCTGCATATACATCCCGGCTGCCGTCCTCTGCAACATCTAAAACAGCATCCTCTCCTATCCATAACTTATGCTCCCGAATCTGAGCGTCAAATACATTAATCGGCGGCGTTCCAAGGAATTTTGCCACAAAAAGATTCGCCGGATTGTCATACACATCCTGCGGTTTTCCGATTTGCTGTACGACACCGTCTTTCATCACGACAATCATATCGGAGATGCTCATAGCCTCTTCTTGGTCATGTGTAACAAAAATAGTGGTAATCCCTGTTTCTCTCTGGATTCTCCTGATTTCCTCCCGTGTCTGTATACGCAGACGGGCATCCAGATTGGAAAGCGGCTCATCCAACAAAAGCACGCGCGGCATTTTCACCAGAGCGCGGGCAATCGCCACACGCTGCTGCTGTCCGCCGGACAATTCACCCGGTTTACGCTCCATCAGTTCATCTATCTGCACCAATTTTGCCGCTTCATATGCTTTTTTCAACATTTCTTCCTTTGATAGCTTGTCCTTGCCTTTCAGATTCTGCAACGGAAACAGAATATTCTGCTTTACGCTGAGATGCGGATAAAGCGCATAATTCTGAAAGACAAGACCGATTCCCCGATGCTCCGGCGGCAAATCGGTAACATCATCCTCCCCGAAAAATATTTTACCACTGGTCGGCTTCTGCAGACCGCTTATCAAATTCAGCGTCGTACTCTTACCACACCCCGACGGACCCAGCAGTCCAATCAGCTTTCCGTCCGGTATTTTAAACGTAAAATCATTGACGGCAATCACATCTTCCTGTTTCTTCCTGTCACGACTCGGAAATTTCTTTGTCAGATTCTGCAATATGACTTCCATGATAGTCCTCCATTTTTCGCTTATCAGGAAGAATGCCTGTATTTTGGGCATTCTTTTAGGCGAAGCTTTAGATTTTCTTAGGCAGCGTTTTTTAGCGCCTTAGAAAATCTCTTCACCTTATTATATCAGTTTTCTCTATTCCAGTAAATTGACTTCTCGAAAACTTAGTATTATTGTAATACAAAGTTGCATCATTTTTGCACCATTTTGGAGTGAAATTGAAAAAAATTGAAATTTTAAAAAATTGGCATCTATGACAAAATTACCATCTTTACTTGACAGAATTCCGTATCATTGCTATAGTGATAGAAAAGCATAAATTCTATTTTCTAATGAGTTATTCTAACATCAACTCTTTTCATCAAAGAAATCTATGCTTTTACCCACAACAAACTAAAGCAGGGATTTCCATAAGATAAAAAGGGACGGAATCTCCTGCGGAAAACAAAAGAAAGGAGATTCAAAAATGAGTCAGAAGAAATTTGAAGAACTTCAGTTACGGGATGATTTTATGTTCGGTAAAGTCATGCGCAACAAGGCAATCTGTAAGAAAACACTGGAAATTCTTTTAGGTATCCGGATTGAGGATATTGATTATCCCGAAACCCAGAAAGCAATCAACATCACCTATCAGGGGAAAAGTGTACGGTTGGATGTATATGTGGAAGATGACAGACGCGTAATCTATAACGCTGAAATGCAGCAGAAAGATGATGATGAGAACATCCGCCAGTTACCCAAACGGAGCCGATACTATCAGGGAATGATAGATTTAAATCTGATAGAAAAAGGTTTTCCTTATACAGCGTTAAACACAAGCTATGTTATTTTTATCTGTACATTTGACCCATTTGGAAAAGGAAAATACCAGTATACATTCCGTGCTTTATGTCAGGAAGATACATCATATGCTTTAGAGGACGGAACGACGAGGATTTTTTTCAACACAAAAGGGAATTTAGAGGATGCGCCGGAAGAACTTCGGGAACTCTTACAGTATATAGAAACCAATCAACCGGAAAATACATTCACAAAACAGCTCGACCATGAAGTGGAATGTGCGAAAAAGAATGAGAAATGGAGACGAGAGTATATGAAAGAGCTTCTGCATGATTTCG
>CAZKOR010000292.1:0-4179 GCA_964554405.1 uncultured Bacteroides sp.
AAAGATGCAGATCCCTTGATTTAGATCCTACTTATTTAGGATATGATAAGAAATCTAACAGAACATCAGCAAGAGCTGGTAAGAAAGTCAGCGAATATGGTCTTCAGTTAAGAGAAAAACAGAAAGCTAAATTTATCTATGGTGTATTGGAGAAACCTTTCAGAAACTACTACAAGAAAGCAGAAAGAATGAAAGGCATGACCGGTGAGAACTTAATGGTTATGTTAGAGAGCAGACTGGACAGTGTTGTTTTCAGAATGGGCTTTGCCAGAACCAGAAGAGAGGCAAGACAGGTTGTTGGACACAAACATTTCCTTGTAAATGGAAAGCCTGTTCAGATTCCGTCTTACCAGATTAAAGCCGGTGATGTAATTGAAGTAAGAGAAAAAGCAAAATCCTTACAGAGATATAAAGATATCCTTGAGGTAACAGGTGGAAGATTGGTTCCGGAGTGGATGGAAGTTGACCAGGAAGCGTTCAAAGGAACGATAAAATATCTTCCGACAAGAGAAATGATTGATGTTCCTGTAGATGAAATGCTTATCGTCGAGTTGTATTCTAAGTAGAATCAGGTAGCGTAAGAGGATAGTGTTATTCGTAAAGGAGGGTATTGGCATTGTTTGATTTTGAAAGACCAAATATTGAGGTTGTAGAAATCTCTGAAGACAAAAAATACGGTAAATTCGTAGTAGAACCACTGGAGAGAGGTTACGGTATTACCCTTGGTAACTCTTTGAGAAGAATCATGCTTTCGTCTTTACCGGGTGCAGCTGTAAGTCAGGTCAAAATCGAAGGCGTTTTACATGAGTTCAGCTCTATTCCGGGCGTAAAAGAAGATGTTACGGAAATCATCATGAATATCAAGAGCCTTGCAATTAAAAACAACAGTGAAACAAATGAGCCTAAGACAGCATACATTGAGTATGAGGGCGAAGGTATTGTAAGAGCAGGGGATATTCAGGTTTCTTCCGATGTCGAGATTTTAAATCCTGAAATGCCCATTGCCACATTGAGCGGCAAAGATACGAAATTGTATATGGAATTAACCATTACAAAAGGCAGAGGATATGTAAGTTCCGAGAAGAATAAAGGCGATGATTTGCCAATCGGCGTCATTGCAGTGGATTCTATCTACACGCCTGTGGAAAGAGTGAATGTAACGATTGAGAATACCCGTGTAGGTCAGATTACGGATTTTGATAAGCTGACTCTTGATGTTCATACGAATGGAACATTAGTTCCTGACGAAGCAGTTAGTTTAGCTGCAAAAGTACTTAGCGAACATTTAAGCCTTTTCATTGATTTATCTGAAAATGCCAAAACTGCGGAAGTTATGGTAGAAAAAGAGGACGATGAGAAAGAAAAAGTATTGGAAATGAGCATTGATGAACTTGAATTATCTGTTCGTTCCTATAACTGCTTGAAGAGAGCCGGAATCAATACTGTGGAGGAATTAACGAATAAGACCTCCGAGGATATGATGAAAGTTCGTAACTTAGGACGTAAATCTTTAGAAGAAGTATTGGCAAAATTAAAAGAATTAGGACTTCAGCTTAACCCAAGCGATGAAGCTTAATCCTATAATTCATGTAACAAAAGCTTGGCACAATGAGGTAAGACCGAAGAGCGCACATGTGCCTGCTCATGAATGGAACTGTTAACTGCACTTGGCAAGTAAGTCCAAAAGAGCGTTGCCGGGTGTACCATAAAATGAGAATGGAGAATTATCATGGCAAAGTACAGAAAACTTGGCAGAACATCCAGCCAGAGAAAAGCATTACTTAGAAATCAGGTAACAAATCTTCTTTATCATGGAAAGATTGTTACAACAGAAGCAAGAGCAAAGGAAGTTCGTAAGTTCGTAGAACCCTTAATCGCTTTAGCAGTAAAAGAAAAAGACAATTATGAAACCGTCAAAGTAACGGCAAAAGTGCCGAAAAAGGATAAAGACGGCAAGAGAGTAAAAGAGGTTGTAGACGGTAAGAAAGTTACGGTATATGACACAGTGGAAAAGGAAATCAAGAAAGATTTACCGTCCAGACTTCATGCAAGAAGACAGATGTTAAGAGTTTTATATCCGGTAACTGAAGTTCCTACAACAGCAGCAGGACGTAAGAAAGGTACCAAAGAAGTTGATTTGGTCGCAAAACTTTTCGATGAGTATGGTCCTAAATACGCAAGCCGTCAGGGTGGTTATACAAGAATCGTTAAAATCGGTCCCCGTAAAGGTGATGCGGCAATGGAAGTTGTGTTAGAACTCGTTTAAAAAATTGAAAATCTTCGATTATCAATAAGAATTAACAGCAATATAAGAGTAGAATATACGAGAGTGTATTCTACTTTTTTTGTTGTGTCGGCATTTGCTTTTTGGTAGAAATAGATAAAACGAGGAAACCAATTTTGTGGAAATAGTTTCTTGTGGCATCTTATGGTAAATGTTATAATAATGGAAACTGAAAATTAAAAAGTAGTTTCCAAAAATGAACTTTAAAATAAAATTAAGGGCAGAGGATTCAAATGAGTTTAAAAGAGACAATTTTAGAGGGTACGTTACAGATTTTTAATCAAAAGGGATTAAAATTTACAATGGATGATATTGCCGTATTGCTGAAAATAAGCAAAAAGACAATTTATACGGTATTTAAAGATAAAGAAGAACTGTTTCTGGCTATGGTAGATTACCTATTTGATTCTATTAAAGAAAGCGAAGAGGCAGTTGTAAAAAATCAGGAACTGACTACAGTGGAAAAGGTCAGAACAATTCTTGGTGTGCTTCCGGAAAGCTATAAGGACATTGATTTTCGTCAGTTGTATCTGTTGAAAGAGAAATACCCGAAGATATATAAGCAGGTGGAACTGCGGTTAGAAACAGGCTGGGAGTCAACAATAAGGCTGATTGAGCAGGGAATTGCCGAAGGGTGTATTCGTCCGGTAAAAATACCGATTCTCAAGCTGATGATGGAATCGGCGCTGGAGCAGTTTTTCCAGAGAGATGTTCTGATTCAGAATCAGATTCCTTATCAGGAGGCGCTTAATGAGGTAGTCAGCATTCTGGTAGATGGCATTACCAAAAGGTGAAAAATGAAAGCAGGGAGGAAAGCGGATGACGGTACAGAGGGTATATCTAAATAATGACTGGGGTTTTACGGAAAAGTACAGTGAGGAATTGCTGCGGTTAGATTATGATGAGAGCGGACTGGAAAATGTGCGTTTGCCGCACACCTGTAAAGAAACGCCCTTCCACTACTTTGACGAACACATTTACCAGATGGTAAGCGGATATCGCAAAGTATTGACAGTGCCGGAAGAGTGGAAGGGAAAGAAACTTATTCTCACGATTGACGGTGCGGCACATGAGAGTGAAGTATTTGTAAACGGAGAGAAAGCCGGGGAGCATCATTGCGGCTATACGGCATTTTCCATGGATATTAGTGAAAAACTGCATTATGGCGGACAGAATACGCTCGTTGTCAAAGTGGATAGCAGGGAAACGGCTAATATCCCACCATTCGGATACGTAGTGGACTATATGACTTACGGCGGTATATACCGCGATGTTTATCTGGATATAAAGAATGAGTATTATTTACAGGATGTTTTTGTCACTACAAAGATACCTCGTGCTAATACGGTGCGGACAACGGACAGAGGGAAAGTTATTTCGCAGATTACGCTGAATGCGGAGACAAAAGGGCTTTCCGTCAGACAGTCGATTAAGAAAAAAGAAGATGACGTCTACAGGCAGTTGGGAGAATGCTTCGTACAATCAGATAAAATTACGATGGAATATAAATTCAAAAGCGTCATGCTTTGGGATTTGGAGCATCCCGAATTATACGATTTGAAAACAGAGCTGTTGTCAGACGGTATTGTACAAGACGAAAAGATAGTCACATTTGGTTTCCGCAGGGCAGAGTTTCGTGCAGACGGCTTTTATCTGAATGACAGAAAAATAAAACTTCGCGGCTTAAACCGTCATCAAAGCTATCCCTATGTGGGATATGCGATGCCCAAGTCCATGCAGAAGCGCGATGCGGACATTTTAAAGAATGAATTAGGGCTTAATGCGGTTAGAACGTCTCATTATCCACAGTCACATTATTTTCTGGACAGATGCGATGAAATCGGGCTTTTGGTATTTACGGAAATGCCGGGATGGCAGCATATCGGAGACGAAAA
>CAZKOR010000293.1:0-4177 GCA_964554405.1 uncultured Bacteroides sp.
GTCTGAGGATGAAATCGAAGAAGAGCTTGAGACAGTCAATTATCTGAAGGAAGTGTATATAATACAGTAATGGCTCATGTAGGCTTGGATAATCGATATTAATTTTAACAATAAAACTGCACACAGGAGGAACATATGGCAGAATTAACATCTATGATGAATATCGGCAGTGAAATGGCGAAAAAACTAACGGCTGTCGGCATCGATTCACCCGAAAAACTGATTGAGACCGGCTCCAAACAAGCCTTTTTCAAATTAAAAGAAGCATACCCTTCTGTTTGTCTGGTGCATTTGTATGCATTAGAGGGCGCGATTTGTAACACGGAGTTCAACAGTCTTTCAGAAGATAAGAAAAAAGAGTTAAAAGAATTCAGCGACTTTTTAAAGAAGTAATCTGTTTTTTATGACAACTATGATTAGACTTTATCCCCATATTGTGATATACTTACAATGTATCAATCAGCACAAGCCATAATATAGAAAGCAGGTGATTGTATGACAGGTAAAGAAGTTGTAAACCTTATTCGTAAATTAAGAGAAAAGGGTATGAGCAGCGATGAAATAATTGCAATCATAGAGTATATCGAAACTCATGACCCTAAAGAACAGGAATAATATTATAACCGCTGACAGTTTGCGACGAAAAGTTCAAAACATAAGTATCTAAATATAAAATTAAGCATGAGGAATCTTTTCTCTTTTTGTTTAGTAAAGTTTTTGTTTAACCACATAGATTTTACATCAAAAAGGAATGAGATTCCTTATATTTTGATTGAAAACCTGATACAAGTAGCATAAAATAAAAGTAAGATACATTAATTAAAATATTCCGTACATAAGGAGGTCTTCTATGAAGCATTCAAATCCATTGCTATCCAATATCGACACTGAAAACAAATTTATTACCATCGGTGAAATCATGCTTCGACTGACGCCGCCCAATTATGAAAAAATCCGTATGGCGGCTACCTTTGAAGCAAGCTATGGCGGCAGCGAAGCGAATATTGCGCTTGCCTTGGCAAATCTAGGCGTTGACAGCACATTTTTCAGTGTAGTGCCAAATAACAGTATCGGCAAAAGCGCTATCCGTATGCTGCGCAGCAATGATGTACATTGTACGCCGGTTATTTTAAGTACACCGGAACAAACACCTACACACCGTCTTGGAAGCTACTATTTAGAGACCGGATATGGTATTCGTGCTAGCAAAGTTACCTATGACAGAAAGCATAGCGCGATTACGGAATTTGATTTTGGCACTGTGGATTTAAATACTCTCCTTGACGGTTTTACATGGCTTCATTTAAGCGGTATCACACCGGCGCTTGCACCGAACTGCCGTGAGTTGATTATGAACTGCTTAAAGGTAGCAAAAGAAAAAGGTCTCACAGTAAGCTTTGACGGTAATTTCAGAAGCAAACTCTGGACTTGGGAAGAGGCAAGAGATTTTTGTACCGAATGTCTGCCCTATGTAGATGTTCTGCTCGGCATCGAACCGTATCATCTCTGGAAAGATGAAAATAATCACAGTAAAGGCGATGTCAAAGACGGTATCCCGCTGCAGCCAAGCTACGAGCAGCAGGATGAAATTTTCCAGGCTTTTATTGCAAGATACCCGAATCTGAAATGTATTGCGCGCCATGTCAGATATGCCCACAGCGGCAGTGAAAACAGCCTGAAAGCTTTCTTATGGTATGAAAATCATACATTTGAAAGTAAGTTGTTTACCTTCAATATCTTAGACCGTGTCGGCGGCGGAGACGCTTTTGCAAGCGGACTCATCTATGCCATCATGCACGACTACAAACCGATGGACATTGCGAATTTCGCAGTGGCAAGCAGTGCAATTAAACATACTATCCGCGGAGATGCCAATATCACGGATGATGTGGAAACTATCCGCAATCTGATGAATATGAATTATGATATCAAGCGGTAATCTTATTTTCAAATAAAATTTAATCCGAATAAATAATGCTGGTCAGAACAATTCGTTGCCGACCAGCATTTTTATTGTGTTTATTCTTCGTATTACATCATACTGTCTCTAAAATCTCCAAAACTTCAATGTTAGTTCACGGTTTATAATAGATGGCAAGAGTTTTATCAAGTTTCCGGTCTTTTACATTTTTCCCCACATATTCATCTGACTGCTTTTCATAATTATCAACCATTGAAGGATTCTTCATGTATTATTCTTTTATAACAGTTCCCTTGTCAAAATTGAGTAAGCTTATCATCTATAAATAATACTAATCAGCACACAGAAAAGCTTCACTTGCAGAAAACGACCATTAAAACAAAAATATCCCCTTGAATTAAACCTAAGTTCAATTCAAGAGGACTTTTTCCTACCGGATTTTCCGTATATTAATCCTTAGAAAACAACTTGCTAGTTTTTGCCATAAAATCAGCATTTTCATTCATAATATCTGAAATTATACCATTTGCTGATCCCTTTTTGTAATTTTTACTATCAAATAATACCAAAAAGTTCTCGCGAGCCAATTTCATCATTGCGACAGCCGTATCAATGTATTCATCATCCATATAATTATAATCATCATGTTTTGCTGCTTTGCTTTTTCTTTGCGTACTTTGAAAATCTATCGTGTTATTTATTCTACGGAAATACCATTCATAGTCCGGATTCGCAAATGCTTTATTTGTCTGTTGGCATGTAATATACCCCTCTAAGTCATCCAACTGCCTTTCAAACGCTTTTTCTAGTCCCGCTAAATCCTCCTCAAGAGTTAATGATCTGTCACCTGAAATATAATATGAAACCTGACGGTCTCCATATTTATGTTCCTCTACAATCTGATTATATAGAGTTTCATAAGTTTCCATGGTAGAGTTCATTACATCAACAACATCATAGTTTCCTCCTTCTCCCAAAATCAAACTACTCAAATGCATCATTGACATGTAATGTTCAAATTCAACCTCGTTTGTTTCTACCGGATGCAGTTTATCGAAATCGAAATCATCCTGTTCGGGTTCAAATTTGCTTACCATTTCCCGCAGCATATCTCTTCCCTCATCTGAAATAGAAAGATTTACTGACTGCTCCTTGGGCATTGAGATTGCTTCCCTAACAGTTGTTTTTCCCTGCACATAATTTGCAGCAACTCCAATTAAATTGCAACTGCTTCCGATTCCTGAAATTGTCATAATCTTATCCTCCCGATGTGCGACTACTTCTTTATAAACGAATATCCACTGAAGTATACTGAACCAACGACTGCGAATCTGCTACTGCATTTCCTGTGCCCATACCGTCTTCTTGTATTACGGCATCTGAAATCTCCTCATTGTCTTTAATCTTATTCTTCTCCTCGGATTCTTTCTCTTTTTCTTCCATTTTGTCTGCTTTCGCTGCTTCTTCCATTGTCTTGCTTGCGTCCGCCAAAATAGAAAACTGTGATGAAGTCGCTGCCTGTGCTTTCTGTTCTGTATCAGCAAGCTCTTCTACTTTTTTCCGTGTATCGCAGTCCCTTGCTTTATCCAGTTCAATTTCAATTTCCAGAACTCCAGATCTATCCTCCATTTTTGTAGCCACGCTACCCTGTACTTTCGCTTGTTTCATGGAAGTATCCGCAGAAATTATTGCTGTCATACTTGCCTGTGAAAGAGCAACACTTTTACTTCCCTCCTTTGCACTTCTTAGGTTTCCCGTTCCGCCAAGCATATCATCAAAAGAAGACTGTTTCTGTTGTTTCTCTCTGCGCTGTTCCATCTGATGTTGTCTTAACTGAACATTCAAGTCGCTAATCTGCTGTTGTATTTCCTGTCTCTTCTTCATTTTTTCCTCTAATGCCATATCCACATTAGAAGAAAGCTCCTGCAACTGCTTCTGTGCATTGGCAATCTGATTCTGAATATTCCGGCTGTAAGAATCTGTTGCCCGATTCATCCCCATTTGCCCCATTTGTGTGTTTGCTCCATTGATACCATTAATTGTCATTTTCTCACCCTCCAAATATATAATATGAACCACAATAAGTCCGGACAATCTAAAGAAGCAAAGGCTTATGCGTCTCCAATTCTCAGACTATAAGTTCCATCCCATTGCCACAGACAGAGAAGTATGCCAAGTTGTTTCAGTAATATATCTAATTTAAATAGAAACTGAAATGCTCGCACCTTGTTCCGAAAGCACTATTTCTCCTGTTTT
>CAZKOR010000294.1:0-4177 GCA_964554405.1 uncultured Bacteroides sp.
TTTCTTTTTCCAGAATCAATAAATCTTTTGTTTTGGCCCCTACGATAACATCCGCCTGAATGCCATGTTCATGCAGCCATTTCACCTGCGGATATACCGGCGCTGTTCCGACACCGCCCGCTACAAAAAGCATACTTTTTGCTTTCAGACTGTCTAACTTTTCATTTACAAACTCGGACGGACATCCAAGCGGTCCCACAAAATCGTGGAAAGCATCCCCGGCTTTTAATGACGCCATCATCTGGGTTGCTGCACCGACAATTTGAAAAACAATCGTAATCGTTCCCTTCTGCCTGTCATAATCACAAATGGTAAGCGGAATCCGCTCTCCATCCTCATCCATTCTGACAATAATGAACTGTCCCGGCTGACAGGATTTTGCCACTCGGCCAGCTTCCACTACCATCAGATAAATGTTGGCCGCCAGTTCTTTTGCCTCTAAAATTTTATACATTTCTTCTATCCTCCAATCATTTTTGTTAAATCAATACTGCGGCAAATTCTCCATTTTCATTATATCCAAGCCTTGCCGCCGTGCCTGTATATACCTGTACCAGAAAAACCTTATCTGTCCGGCTCAAAATGCCGGTTCCTCCATCATAATATTCATTGATGGTAAAATAAGCCTCTCCCTCTATTTGTAAAACGGAACTGAACTGATAGCTGTAAGTACCGCTTTGCAGAGTCGTTTTACCGCCTGCATCCAGTAAATATCCCGTTTCCACAAGCCTGCCTATCAGCGTTTCCACTGCCGTATTCGTAGACATCGCGCCATTTAGGACAAGAGTGTAAGTACGCATCGTCACATCACTTGATACACCCGCTTCGCTGATATTCACAAATTTAAAATTCGTTGTGCCAAGCGGCATCGGAATCGGACCGGTATAAGGAACGGAATCCTTAGTCGGCTGCGATTCATCGGTTGTATAGAAAATGGAGCAGCCTTCCTGGCCGTTTACGGAAATCATCATAGGCTCCGTATATTCTCCGCTATACAAAACAACTTCCGGCGCATTGGGTACCTCCAGACTGATGTGGTAGGTTTTACTCACAATATCGCTCTTAATTCCATAATCATTGACAAAAAAAGCGCTGATTTGATATTCTCCGCTTTCCAGAAAAAGCGGTGCCGTATAAACCGGACTGGATTCATCCGGCACAGAGCCGTCCATTGTATAATAAATATTGCCGGATGTATTGGAACTTAATTTTAACGGAATAACCTCCGCATAGTCACCCTCGACATAGCTGAAATCAGGCTCATTTGCCATGTATCCCTGAAACATATTGACAATCGAATCTTCCCTGCAGGAGAGCAAAAGGTCATTAATCTCTTCATAACGGGCTTCTTTTGCATATATGGCAATCATCTTATCATAGGCATCTTCTACATCTTCATACGGATAGATTCCTTTATCAATCACAAGCCTTAACGCCTGCAGCGCATTTTCATTATCCTGCATGAGATAATAATAATCCGCTTTTAAAAACAAAGGCTGGGACTGTGCATCATCCGTCTGATAAGCAGTATCCAGATAGATAATTGCCTGTTCATAATCTCCCTTTTCCGCATACTCCTTTGCCATGTCAATCTGATAATCGAATGTATGTATATGATGAAAATAAAGCAGAAAAGAACATAGCGCAACAAAAAATACAGTGATAATCGTCATCATCACACCAATACGGCGTCCCTTATTCAGACGTTCCTCTTCATCGTCATCATCATCTTCTATGAGATCACTGTCTTCACTTTCTTCCGGTTCATCAGCTTCTTCCTGCTGTATTTCTTCCTCCGGCGCAACCAGCGTGGAAAGCGTTTCCGTGATACTGTTTTCAATTTCCGGTTCAAAATCGGGTACAATCTGAATTTCATTCCCACAGGATTCACAAATCAGTTGTCCGTCTTTCATTTCTTCCCCGCAGTTTGGGCATTTCATAAGCAGCTTCCTCTCTAATCCTCTAAAGCAGCCGACTCCACAACATTTTGCATTAACATGGCAATCGTCATAGGTCCGACTCCGCCCGGAACCGGTGTGATTGCACTGCAGACAGGAGCGACATCATCATAATCTACATCGCCGCACAACTTATTATTTTCGTTTCTATGAATTCCTACATCTATGACAACCGCACCCTCTTTGACATATTCTTTTGTTATCATTTTGGGCTTTCCGACTGCCACGATAAGAATATCCGCTCTCTTGGTTACTTCTTTCAGGTTCTTTGTTCTGGAATGTGTTACGGTAACAGTGCCGTTCTCCCGAAGTAAAAGAAGCGCCATCGGTTTTCCGACAATATTGCTTCTGCCGATAACAACGCACTCTTTTCCCGCAATTTCAACGCCGGAACGCTTTAATAACTGTATGATACCGGCTGGCGTACAGGAGACGAATCCCTTTTGTCCGATACAGAGCGCGCCTACACTCTGCGGATGAAAACCGTCCACATCCTTTTTCGGCGCTATTGCACGAATTACGGCATCCTCATCAATATGCTCCGGCAGGGGAAGCTGCACTAAAATACCGTTCACATCCTCACGTTCATTCAATGACTCAATCAAAGAAATCAATTCTTTCTGCGATACATCCTCCGGCAATTCATAAGAAAGAGACTCTATTCCAATATATTCACATGCTTTTTTCTTATTTCCAACATATACGCTGGATGCCGGGTCATTTCCTACCTGAATGACAGCAAGGCATAAGCAGATGCCTTTTTCTTTCAAATCAGATACCTTCCTCTTTAATTCATCTTTTATCTGTGTGGAAACTTCTTTTCCGTTTATTATCTGCGGCACTATCTTCACTCCTCTCTTTATCTGTACGCTCTCTTAAAAGAGCCCCGTTATAACACCATTGTCATTTACATCAATCCGGTAAGCCGCCGGTTCTTTCGGCAATCCCGGCATCGTCATCACCGCGCCTGTCAAGGCAACAACAAAGCCAGCTCCGGCACAAACATAAACTTCTCTGACCGTAATAGTAAACCCTTCCGGTCTTCCTAAAAGCGAAGCATCATCCGACAGAGAGTACTGTGTCTTCGCCATACAGACAGGTAAATTGCCAAAGCCTGATTCCTCCAGTTTTTGAAGCTGTTTTTCCGCTCCTGAAATATACACAACATCCTCTGCTCCATATATTTCTTTCGCTACCATACGGATTTTATCTTTTAACGGCAGCGCATCCTCATAGAGCGGGTGGAAACCGGAACGCTTTTCTTCTATTGTATAAAACACCTTATTTGCCAGGTCAATACCGCCTTCTCCGCCTTTTTCCCACACATTGGAAAGCGCAAATTCACAATTTCTTTCTTCACAGAACTGTTTCACATAATCAATTTCCGCCTGCGTATCCGTCACAAAAGAATTGAGTGTAACTACAATCGGCACATCGTATTTATGCAGATTTTCAATATGTTTTTCCAAATTGGCAATGCCTTTTTTCAGTGCATCCATATTCTCCGCGGACAATTCGCCCTTCGGTATACCACCATTATACTTCAATGCTCTGATTGTTGCCACTAAAACAGAAACATCCGGTTTTATGCCTGCAATACGGCATTTGATGTCAAAAAACTTCTCAGCGCCAAGGTCTGCTCCGAATCCGGCCTCCGTAATAACATAATCCGCCATTTTTAACGCTGAGCGGGTTGCCCTGATGGAATTGCACCCATGAGCAATATTCGCAAAAGGTCCGCCGTGAATCAGCGCAGGTGTATGTTCCAATGTCTGTATCAGATTCGGTTTCATGGCATCTTTTAATAATGCAGCCATCGCGCCGACAGCGTTCAAATCGGAAGCTGTCACGGGTTGCCCATCATACGTATAGGCAACGATAATATTTCCAAGCCGCCTTTTTAAATCATGCATATCCGAGGCAAGACATAAAATCGCCATAATTTCAGATGCAACGGTAATTACAAAATGGTCTTCTCTTACTGTACCATCTGCTTTCGCGCCAAGACCCACAACAATATTTCTAAGCACCCTGTCATTCATATCCAGACATCTTTTCCAAATGATCTGCCTTGTATCAATGCCAAGTGCATTTCCCTGCTGAATATGATTATCTAAAAGAGCGGCAAGTAAGTTATTTGCCGAAGTCACCGCATGGAAATCTCCGGTAAAATGAAGATTTAAGTCCTCCATCGGCACAACCTGCGAATATCCGCCGCC
>CAZKOR010000295.1:0-1353 GCA_964554405.1 uncultured Bacteroides sp.
AAATAATTTTTTAACAGATAGAACAGAAATATTAATTGTGACTTATGCGGGATGGGAGAATTATATCCGGCATTTTATGCCGGAAGGAATTCATGTTAACCTGATTTTGCTTGGCGCACATGCGGAAAGAGGATGGAGATATCTAATTGGCACGGAAAAATATCTTCCACAGGTTATTTATGCGGGGGTGGCTTCAATACCTAATTTGGAGGCAGTAGAAGTTTTTGGGCGAATTCAGTATCAATATACGTTGCAGATGGCCTATAAAGATCGTTTAATGGTTCCGGTCACTATAGATTATTTGGATATTCCTTTGATTTCTATGAACGATTTCAGCGGGGATTCTATATTGGCAGAGAAGATTTGGGAGGATATGTTTTTGCATGAGAAGAAGAGCCTCATAATTGCAGAAACTATTGCTCAGGCGCAAGTTATACAGCAGAGCCTTTTACAGTTTTGTGTAGAAATTCAGGAAAACTGGAAGATTTGTCTGTTTGTTTCCGAACAGGAGATACGAGATAGGGAAGAGCAGATCGATGCTTTTAGGAATTATTACAAAAGTGTTCTTATTACCGTTGCGATGTGGAGAGACTTGCAGATACAGGATATTTCCCAGATTTACGTGCTGAGAGGAGTAAGCGAGCATGAGTTGGTGGAAATGCTGAGTCTGGCATCTGTAAGATATCAGGGAAAAGAAACCGCAAGAATCGTTGTTCGGGATAAGGACATGTTGGAAAAAGCGCAAGTGTTGACAAACACAGGCGAAGATAATAAAGAGCTGGTAAGTTTTTGTACCCATCTTTGGAAAGGGGAATATGCAGAAGCTGCAATGGACTATGAGCGGATAAGTGTATCCTCGACAAAACTTGCGGAACAGTTGAAAAAGGAATTGAAAGTTTGTCGTGGTCAGATTCCGGTATCAGAGATGGGACAGAGTAATAAAAAACAGTGTCAGCACATGATCAAGCTATGGCTTTTCATGTCAAAATTAGCAATGCACTGGGAAAAGTCTCAAAATTGGAAAGAGAACGTTTCTGTTGTGGAAGGGGAACAGACGGACCGAAGCTGGCAGGAAAAAGAAAAAGCAGAAAAGAAGGAAGAGGGGGCATCAGCCGGAAATGAAATGTCTGTGTTCACAAATGCTGCCCAAAAAGGGGCAGCATTAGAAAATGTACTTTTAAGACTTCTAAGTCGTTTGTTTACATGGAATAGGGAAGACAATCCGGAGCTTGAAGAAAAGGTGGAAACAATATTGCACTTTCTCCAAAAAAGACCGAGTGGTGATCAGAATGGAAGGGATTTAGATTTAGTCTATCTGGATGAGACCGGACAGAAAAGACGTTGTTATTTTGA
>CAZKOR010000295.1:1453-4167 GCA_964554405.1 uncultured Bacteroides sp.
ATGCTTCCGAAAGGGCTTCATCTTTATCCGTCACAGCCGGAGAAAATTATGTTTGAGCTTCAGAACGATGTATCTGTCAGAGTACAATATGAATCATTGTTTCAATACAGGGTTCAAATGTCTTTTTATAAAGAAAATCAGAAAACACAGCAAACTCACTTAGAAGAAGATATGGAACATTGGCTTTTTTCGGAATCATGCCGGACAAGGTTGTTGTTAGGCGAGTTTGCATCCGGAAAGACCTTTTTCCTGTATTGCTTATGCAGGAAACTTTTAGCAGAATTTGCGAATAATCCACAGAAAAATTATATTCCAATCTGTATTTCATTGAAAAATCTAAGAGATGCAGATACACCGTTTGAATTGATTGAACGGAGAATGAAAGAATTGGGCTGTAATTATGAAGAGTTTTACAATTTGAAAAAGAATTTTCATGTTCTTGTATGTCTGGATGGGTTTGACGAAATTACGTCAGTAGTTGATGATAAGACGATAGTGAAGAATATAAGACTTCTGGCAGCATGCTGTGAGTATCTGACTGGTGCAAAGATTCTGATCACTTCGCGCCCTCAGTGCTTTGAGAAAAGTGATATAAAAGGGTGGCTTTCAGAGCGGCTTGGTGGGTTGGAGGTCTTGCATCTGGCCCCGGTAAGCCAGGAAGCCGGAGAGCGATTTGTTTTACATGGAACCGAAGATGAAGAGAGGATGGAGAGATGGGAACAGTTTTCAGGCAATAGAAATATCAGAGCATTGATGGAAAAACCATTTTTTCTGAATATGATAAGGCTGCTTTTTGAATCCGGAGAGAAGATAGGAGAAAATGCTGTTTCTGTCTATGAGCATTACATAAAAGAATGCCTGAAAAGAAAATTTGATAGTAGTTTTGATAGAGAGGACATTGCACTGCTAAACACAAGTGAAACAGTTGGTAGGATATATCATTCGCTTTGCTCAATGGCATACAAACTACAAAGTCAGGAAAAGGAGACCGTGTTGGTCAGTGAATTTGAATCTTATCTGGGCGAGTCGGCGGCAAAGGTTTTGTGGATGGAAGAGTGTATCGGAGAAGATGTCAGGCAGGATGCTGACAATCGTTTTTCTATGAGGACACTGTTAAAATATGCAGATGGTGAGAGGGTTGAATTTTCGCATCGATCCATTCGGGAGTATTTTGTAGCAGTATACCTATGGAATTTGTTAAAAGAAGATAATCTGAATTTTAAAGATGAACTGGAGAAGAACTATTACAGTCATGAAACTCTGGGTTTTCTTGCAGAGTTGATTCAGGAAGAACCGTCAAAAAATGAGAAAAGTATTAATAAGCTTATTGAGTTGGTGGAGCGGGATACGGTGCAATCAAATCTTTCGGCAAAAATCATGCAGATTTTGTATTATACGAATGAAGACAGGAAGATTCCGAAAGCAAATTGGTCAAAAAAGAATTTGGCGGATATTAGTATTCCGGGAGCTAATCTCTCTGACCAGAATCTCAGGGGAGTAATATTTAAAAATGCAAATCTGAATAATGTGCGTTTGGATGGCTGTGATTGCTCTTATTGTGATATGACTGGAGCACGATTAGGGGAATCCAGTAAAATTCTGTCACTTCGATATGTGAGAGGTGAATTGCTGTGTTTGTATGAAGACGGTTGTATGCGTGGATGGGATATTCAATGTGTCGAGGAAAACTTCTGTATATCGGATATTCCAGTGATGGAACATGCTGTCTTTGGAGAAAACAAACTATTATGCGTTCAGAATGATATGAAAATGAGAATGATTCAATTTCAGGATGATTCATGGCATGTCAGTCAGGAATATGTGAAACGAAACGATCGGAGACTGTTATCAATGTCTGAAGAATTATTGCTTTTAAAGGAAGAGGGCGAGAGTACTAAGCTTATACTCATTTATATATCGGACGAATCTGTATTGAAGGAATGGATGGTGGAAAAAAGCGGCTGCGGTACGATAACGAATGGTAATCTGGTAGTTGTTTATGACGGAATAAATACGATAGAATTGTTCTACGTAAATGACCGTAAAAGATGTGAGATATTTGATGTGGGAAAAAGCGGAAATGTGATAGCCTTAGATGCATATTTGAAAGATGAGGCAGTTTATGTTCTGTTAGGTTACAGTAATGGAGTGATATGGGTATATCAGTACACAAATGGGATGATCACAGCCAAGATGGATAGTAAGTTGTATGGATTAATGAATCTGGCTTTTTGTGGAACTGAAATAGCATCGATAGCGGATTCAGAAGGAGGGATTCATCAAGCGTTACTCGATTATAATCAGAGACGGATTCATATGGATTGGAAAGCCACAATGAAGCTAAGTATATATTGCAAAAATATAAAAACTGACGGATTGATACCCGAAAGTATCAGATTGCGGTTGTTAGACCGTTCTTGATGATTTTTAATCTAGTTTAAAGAATCATAGAAGTGAAAAAAAGTTCGTGACATTAACTTGACACAATTGAGGATGGTGCACTGTGTGTCGAAAATAGTATTCCGCTGTAAAATGGAAAAGGTTTTTGTCTATTTTTGATATTTTTTGCATATATTATATAGAGACATAAACTATAAAGGTATGCTGAGATATGAGAGAATATTCAATTTTATCATTAGAAACACATGTCAAGACGTTTCATATTGAAGCAATACAGATTCCCATCGTTTATAACAAGTATGGGGACTATGATC
>CAZKOR010000296.1:0-4096 GCA_964554405.1 uncultured Bacteroides sp.
TAGCCTGATTGATTTCACCCGATTGTATGGAATTAATGACAAGCTGCACATTCGGCGCTTCATGCAAAAATGCCTGTATAAACGGCTGCATAGTATATATCAGAATAGAGTCAGGAATTGCCAGCTTAAGTGAGCCTGTAATTTCAGCCAGACTTTTTCCATAGTTATTTATTTGTTCCGCCCCTTGCAAAATCGTATCAACATAAGGGAGAATATCTTTACCCGCCTGCGTTAGTTCCATTCTTCTGCCTATTTTTTCAAACAGTTTTAAAGAAAGTTCTTCTTCAAGCTGTTTTATCTGGAATGTTACCGTAGACTGTGTATAGTTCAGTTTATCCGCCGCTTTTTGAAAACTACCTGTTTCAAGTATTGTTTTAAAGGTAACTAAATTCTTTGTATTCATTTGTATTTCTCCTCAACCCATCGAAAATGTCGAATTGTAAAATCAAATTTATTGAATTTTTTAATCATTTTCCTTGTGCTATTATAAAGCGGCAGACAGAAAATAGCAATCAAATTTAAGGGGGTTATCGTATGAATTTTAAATTTAGCGAGGACGAGCAGAAAGTAATAGACATGATTCATGAATTTGGCGTAAATGAGGTTGCGCCATTGGCGGCAGAGATTGACGAGCAGGAACGTTTTCCGGAAGAAAACAGGAAAAGGCTGGCGGAACTTGGCATGATGGGAATTTGCTATCCAAAAGAGTACGGCGGCGCAGGACATTCTTATCTTACATACATTGCCGTGATTGAAGAACTGGCAAAACATTGTTCCACTACTTCCGTTATGTTGTCTGATCATCATTCTTTAGGTTCCTTCCCAATAGCGGAGTTTGGAACGGAAGAGCAAAAACAGAAATATCTTGTACCGCTTTTGAAAGGAGAGAAATTAGGCGCTTTTGCAGTGACAGAACCGTCTGCGGGAAGTGATTTAAGCAATCAGCAGACAACCGCTGTTAATAAGGGAGATTATTGGCTGTTGAACGGCACAAAAATTTTTATCACAAACGGCTTTTATGCGGATACTTATTTTGTGACTGCAATGACGGATAAGAGCCAGCGCAGCAGAGGCATTTCGGGCTTTATCGTAGAAAAAGGCACTCCCGGATTTACATTTGGAACAAAGGAAAAGAAAATGGGTATTCGCGGTTCCGCTACATATGAATTGGTTTTTAGGGACTGCAAAATTCCAAAGGAAAATTTATTGGGGGAATTAGGAAAAGGATTTAAAATGGCTCTTATGACCTTGGACGGTGGACGTGTCGGCGTGGCAGCACAGGCGTTGGGGATTGCGCAGGGAGCAATTGACCATTGCAAAAAATATGTTACGGAGCATATGCAGGGTGAGCATAAAATATCCGAGTATCAGTTTACACAGTTTGAACTTGCGGATATGCAGGCAAGGGTAGATGCGGCACGTTTGCTGGTATACCGTGCTGCACAGGCAAAGCAGGATCATGAATCGTTCTCACATCTTGCCGCTATGGGGAAATTGTATGCGGCAGAGGCGGCGACGAATGTAACACGACGATGCGCACATCTTGCAGGATATGATGGTTATTCCAGAAACTTCCCGTTTGAACGTCTGATGCGTGATGCAAAAATTACAGAAATTTACGAGGGAACAAGTGAGGTTCAGCGCATGGTTATTTCATCATGGATGGGAATTAAATAAAGAGTTATAAATTAGTATTTAGGGGTGGATCGGCTTTTCGGATTCCGCCCCTTACTCGAATGAAAAATACATCCCCGTCCAACACCCCTCGCCCAATTTACTTTCAACCTCCATTTCCCCATGATGTGCCGTGGCGATTTGCCGGACTAAAAGAAGCCCTAAACCATGACGCAAATCTAAACGGTCATCAGTACTTTCCATATAATGGGGTTTGTTTTTCATCTCTTCTAACTTCTCATCAGAAATACCGATACCGTTATCCTGAACGGTTAAAAGCAGCTTATTCCCGCTTACTTGCAGTGCCAAAATAATTGTGCAGCCGTCAGGATTGCTGTGAATGCTGTTTTGCACCAGATTATTGACGGCACGTGTAATTAATTTTGCATCGCATTCTATCGTGACATTTTCAGCGTCCGGAGAAATATTTACCTCTAAAGAATAGCAATCCGGTAAGCCGCTGTTTATCAGGTCTATCGCGTAGGAGCGCAGCAGTTTTGAAAGCCGGATATTTTCTTTCTGTAATGGCTGCATTTCATATTCTAGCTTTGATACGAGATTCAAATCCTGTACTAAATCCTTTATTTTGATACTTTGCCGGGATATAATGGCAGACTGTTCTTTAATCTGTTCATTGGCATCTTTGTCGTTTGCGATTCTTTCTGCATATCCCATAATCATGGATAATGGAGTACGGATGTCATGCGATACGCCGCTGATCCAATTTGCCCGTGCGGTGTTCTGGCGGCTGATGATATCTGACGCTTTATTGATACTGTCAGCTATTTCCGACAGTTCGCCATTTACGGAAACATTTATACTTTTTCCCTTGGATAAAGCTGTAATTGAGGAAATAATGGGTTCTGTATTTTGGCTGATTTTTGCCTTGGAATGGGAATAGGCAAGAAACAGAACAGCTAAGTCAAATACGATGGCAGCAAGAAAGAAGAGTGGGATTTTGCGAACCGCATCAATAGGATAATAGTTGCTGGTAAGTTTCATATAACTGTTTTTGGGGTAGCCGATAACTAATAAACCGTTCTCATCAGTCCATACAAATACGGGATAGTCTTTCAGATAGCCTTTAGAAAATATGGCAATATCCTGAATAGTATATTCGGTTGGAATTTCCTTCGGTAAATTTACGGTCCAGTTACAGGAGCCTTCCATATTCAAATACATTGCCCATAAAGAGTTCGCTGCTAATATTTTTTCTGCTTCATTTGTGATACCGTTAGCCGATGAAGCGTCTGCCACTTCCTTTAGTATATTCTGCGGAGAGGCAGTTCCAAAGTCTTTTACTACGGCATTATAAAATGTAAAAGCAAATATGGCAATATTTAGTACAATAAGAACTAAAATAAGTCCGATAAAAGAGAGTAAGTATTTTGAAATATATTTGCTGAATATTTTCATATTGTCACTTCCTTACATTTAATTTGTATCCAAGCCCTTTCACGGTAATGAGGGATACCGGTTTTGAGGGATTTGTTTCGATTTTCTCCCGTATGCGCCGGATATGGGCATTCAGACTGTTTTCGTATCCGAAAGGATTATCACCCCATAATGCTTCGCATAAGGCGTCAATGCTTACAATTCTTCCGTCACTGCGGGACAATGTTTCTAACAGCGCATGTTCTTTGGCAGTAAGCGCAATTATCATTCCGTTTTTATTGACTTCGGCACGACTGAAATCTATCGTGCAGCCATCTAATTCTAATAATGGGGAATCTGTTTTATAACATCGGCGTAAAACTGCATGGACACGCAGCAACAGCTCCTGCGGCAAAAAAGGTTTCACCACATAATCATCCGCCCCAAGACCTAAGCCGGCAAGCTTATCGGCAGCTTCATCTTTTGCTGTCAGAAATATAATCGGAATATTAGTAAATGCCCGTAATTTTTTCATAAGAGAAAATCCATCCCCGTCCGGCAGCATGACATCCAGGATTGCAAGGTCGGGTTTTTCTTGTTCGGACAAAGAGAGCCCGGTTTGAACACTGCCTGCTTCTATGATATTTGTAAATCCGTCATCCGATAAAATGTCAGTTACCAATTTACGTAGTTCCGGTTCGTCATCGACCAACAGAATTTTTTTTGTATGCAAAAACGGTTGTTCCATTTGAGTATTCCTTTCTTGTTTTTCATGTTATAGACTCGCAAACCCGCGGAGAATCCATGCTTTATTATAGCATAATGGAGACGTTTTCAAAGTCCAACGGCAAAAAAGTAAGGTAAAAGTAAGGACATGGGAAAGTGAATGTCAGATTGGGGGTGTAGACTAAAGAACAGGTGATTGCGAAACTTTATTTTTCAAGCGTCCATTGTACAATATTGACAAATCACCGCAGGCACGCTTGCGCTGCGTTGTCGCTCGTAGCGGCGCATAAGCTGCCATAATACGGCAGCTAAACGCCGACGG
>CAZKOR010000297.1:0-4066 GCA_964554405.1 uncultured Bacteroides sp.
TGACAGTTATTTGTAAATTTGTTACTTCAATCAATGTTTCCTTTCTGCACTTCGGACAGTAGAGGGGATAGTTCTTCAAAATTGTATCTTCCCTAATTCTGTCACGGGTTTTATTCCCGCAGACAGGACATAAAATCCATTGAATATTTTTCATTTTCTTCTCCCCAATCATATTATCAGAACCAAGAATGTGTTTGGGATATAACCTTTTCATTTTCGCCACAAATTTTTCCACTTCATCCTTGTATATCTTCTTTCTGGCTTCTCTTATACATTCTCCGTTTTCTACAACGAAATACCCGTTTGTACGCTTTCTTGTTATAATTCCATCCTTATTCAATGCCCGATATGCTTTAGAAACTGTATTAGGATTGGCATTATAATAGATAGCACTTTCCCTAATTGATGGAATTTTTTCGCCAGGCAAAAATTCTGCACATAGTATCCGTGCCAACATATCCTCTCTAATTTCTAAAAAAACGTATCTTATGTCCATTTTGTTCTCCATGTTGAAGCACTATAAATTAATCCAATACCTTGTATCCGTACTATAATTCTCTCCTACATACATACAATACCACCCCATATATTCCTGTCTACTAATCAATCATCTTTTTCTGCAATATTTTTGATTTGCATTACAAAGTTGGAAGATGTTTTTGGTATAAAGATGGCACCATAATGTGCCGCCATTTTTATTTCAGGGCAGTCAGCCTTTCCCGACATAAGAATAAACGGAACCTCTGAATGATTTTCCCTAAGTGAAATCAATATATCTAATCCTGTTCCATCTCTCATTTGCAAATCGGAACAAATCAAATCCATATCCATTTTTTCAATTTGTGACAATGCTTCTGAAACACCTATTGCCGTATGCACTTCAAAATCCTGTTCCAATACCTGTGCCAGAATCCTTAAGTAGTCTGGTGCATCATCAACTAATAATATACGTTTCACCTTTTCACCTCCAATCTGCGAACTATTTTGTCCGTGATTTCCCAAATAAAATATATAAGCGTAAATAATATGCCCGCAGGTATCAGCAAAATTCCAATTAAGACAGCATTGGTGCCCATTATCATATGAGCACAAAAATTTTTAAGCTTATTCCATTTTCTCACTTGATAATCCCCTTGCCTTTTATTTATACCTGTCTCCCCGCTTTATCCCATAAAAAAGCTTTACAAAAACAACGGTTATAAGTACAAAAAGTGCAATATCAGCAATATACATCAGAGTTGTTTCATCTGACACTATTGTAGAAACCTGATTGTCAAATAAAATATTCAGCAGACTGGATATGGGATGTATTCCTGCCAACTGCGAAACTCCAATCAGACCTGCCAAAGAATAAATAAAGCATACCGTACTTGGAAAAATTGTATTTCCCGATGCCAGAACGGTCACCAAAAACACTGGAAATATTGTAAATGGCATTGTCAACGCAATAAGAAGAAAAAGCTTTATCAGCATTCCAATTTGATAAATGTCTATATCCGTAACTCCGCATATGACGGCACTTGCTGCAATGAGCACGCAGTTCGCCAACATAATGATAACCGCAGCCAGAAACAGAAACAGTATTTTTGAAAAAAACAATTGGCTCATTGAAACAGGAATTTGCAGCAATTCTTTCAAAGTATCGTTTTGGTATTCAACATGGTATATCTTGATAAACAGCAGACCAAGCAGGAACGGAAGGAGCATGGCGATATAACTGCCATATTTCATATACAAATCTTCAAAGCTTTCCTGCGGGACATGATAAGCCCAAAATGTCATGCCTGCCCAAAACAAAAGTATTACTCCTGTGATGGTAAATATGGTTTTCTGCCTTTTGAGTTTTGAAAATTCAGTTTGTATTAAGCTAATCATAGAGTTTCCTCCTCGTAACGGATATAATGAATAAAGAAAAAAGCAGGCATACGGCAAGGACAGATATCGCTACCGTCATCTGATAATTTACGGAATCAGGGGCATATTTAATAATTGTTAAGCCAGATGTGGTCGGATACCAGCTTGTAAAACGTGTATCTGCCATAAAAATACCACAAAATCCATATACGAATGCCCCGCAGGTTCCTGCCAGAAAAAGGTTCCTTTTCAAAGTAAAAAGCATAATAATGGGCATTACCCCTATCAGACAGCAAATCCCTGTGACAAACAATTTCCAGAAGCCAGTCCTCAAATCGCCCAAGTCAAAAGGATATTGCAGAATAAGGGCAAACACTATGCTGCACAGAAAACTGACTACTACAAAAGATGTCACCGCAATCCCTGTGACCGCAATTTTCGCCAGTCTTAATTTCTTGTATGAGACTGGAACGATAAGGTTGCTCTTCAAGGTATCTTCGGCATATTCTCGATTTATCAAAAAGCCGCCAAAAAAGGTTATCAGAAATGGGAATGTAAGGGTTACATTGTTCCAAAGGATTCCATCTGTTAATGGCAGGTACCCGACTACGGAATTTGCGGCTGCCGTCAGTTGGAATACCGCAAGCAGGCTTGACAGAAAGACAACTCCTATGGAAAGAGGAAGAAGATAATGTCTCTTCATTTTTTTCAACTCTGCCCAAAGCATGACATTACACCTCCTGTTTCTGGTAAAAGCATACCGACAGTATCATACACACTGTCCCTATTCCCAAAAGGGTAAGAACGCAGGGAAGCATGGGCAATCCCCAATTCTGTACATTCTCCGCCGTTTCCATGCGTTCTGGAGTCGCCGTTAAGAAAGGCAGACTGCTTCGAAACAATAGCGTTAACGGGACTGGAACTTTTAACATCATAACAGAAAACGCAAAATTAAAGACAGTGTAAATAACAGAACACAAAATCGGCAATATGTAATTTTTCTGAAATGCCACAGCAGCCGCTATCATGGGCAAAGAAGCTGTAGCTATCAATACTGACATGCCAAGCGAAATAGCCAGTTTGAGAGGAATATCCGATACATTCCCTGCAAACAGCCCTCCCACCACAGTAGCCCCGATTGCTGCAATTCCATAAAATGCTGCCAAAATGTAAATGACAAGTACCTTTGTACAAAGCAGCTTCCATTTGGAAATGGGTATGATACATAGATTTTTCAATGTTCCATTCTCATTTTCCATACGGAACAGTATTGTAGCAATAATCCCTAACACAATAGGAAGAACCAAAAAGAAGCCAAACTCCAAGGCAAACATAAAAAGCACATCATAGCTCAGCTTTACATGGACAATAAGTACCGTGAGCGGAATCGGAAAAAGGCAGGCGGCAAGTATGGTGAGCAGAATAAATTTCTGCCGCTTTATCTTTTTGAACTCTGCATCCAACATTTTAAGCAATCCCAACACCTCCCGTAATCTCTTTAAAGTAATCCTCAAGACTTTCATCACAGACCTTGCTTTCGTAAACGCCGATATTATTTGTGATAAATGTCTGATTGACTATACTCAAATCCATACCTGTATCATAAATACGCATGATGTTATCGTCTTCAATGCGGTATTTTACCCCGCCGCATTTCTGCTCCAGAATCCGTGCAGCTGTAGATGTGGATGAGACACGGAATAAAACATACTTCTGATTTTTCTTTCTCAATTCTTCCATACTGCTTTCTTCCAGTAACTTTCCTTCATGGATAATTCCTATGTCGTCCGCAAGCAAGTCAATCTCTGACAGGATATGACTGGAAATCAAAATGGTCTTTCCCCGTTCTTTACTTAAATCCTGCAAAAATTTTCTGATTTCCGCTATACCAATGGGGTCAAGACCGTTAATTGGCTCGTCAAGAATCAGCAGTTCGGGGTCATGCATAATCGCATTCGCAATTCCAAGGCGTTGCTTCATGCCAAGGGAATATTTACTGAACAGCTTTTTGTCCTTAAAGGGAAGTCCTACTACCTCCAATGCATTTTTCACGGCGTCTGGACGGGATGTCCCACGAAGCTTTGCAAAAATCTCCAGATTTTCCGTTCCTGTCAGATTCGGGTAGAACCCAGGCGTTTCAATAATCGCTCCGATGCGGGGATATATCTTCTTTTCCTGTCCCCTGACGCTTTTCCTGAATACTTCCACTTCT
>CAZKOR010000298.1:0-4052 GCA_964554405.1 uncultured Bacteroides sp.
ATACGCCTTTTGCAACTCTTTCATAATTTCTGTCTTGCAAATATTTAATTGCGTATTGCTTTGAAATACCCTCAGCAACAATGTCAGCAATCTGTATAATACCTTGATTTTGTAAAAGTTTTGCTTCAATAATATCTTTTTTATTTACTTTCATACTTCATACTATAGCAAAATGTAGTGTGAAAGTCAATTTTTTTAATTTATATATATACTATTCATGGGATATTTTTTATGAAAGATTTAAAAAGATATGCAATTATTATTCCTTCCCGATTCAGAGCAGACCCTTAATACGGCAAATCTCCGGTAGCAGGATTATCAAGCAGCCTGCCTTCTTCGTCAAACCGGGACCCATGGCATGGGCAGTCCCAAGTATGTTCCTCCCTGTTCCACTTCAGCGAACAGCCCAGATGCGGGCATCTCTTTTTTGAAAAAGTAACCAATTCTGTCAGATACTCAAAGCCGTTTATAGCTAACTGCAGCTTTAACATACTTCTTGATGGGTAAAACACCTCCTGCCATAAGGAAGTCTCCCCTACAATCATTTCGGAAAGCATCATTGCCGCTGCCATAGACGAAGTCATCCCCCACTTACAAAATCCGGTTGCCACAAAAGAATCCGGCATCCCCTTTGCATACAATCCAATATAGGGTATAGAATCCAATGACATACAGTCCTGTGTCGCCCAGGCATATTTTTCGACGGAACGCGGATAATACTGATTTGTAAAATTCCTCAGTTTTTGCCACTTGCCGCCTTCTTTCCCCGTTCTGTGGGATGCGCCGCCCAGCAAAAGCAAATCCTTGTAACCACGAAATGACAGTCCGCCTTTTGCTTCATCCAAGTACATTCCCTGAACCTGTGCTGCCTCTGCAAGCGCTAGAACATAAGAACGCTCCTGATACATTTTCATAAAATACATACCGTGCTTATTATCAATCGGAAAATGCGTCGCAAAAATCACTTTTTCATAGACAATATTTCCATTCTCCGTAACTGCGGTATGGTCTTTAAACTCTGTCACAAAAGTATTTTCATAAATTGTAAGTCCCTTTGCAATCTGTGCAACAAACTTCAATGGATGGAACTGTGCCTGATGTGGAAACGCAACAGCTCCCGCTGTCTGAAACGGCAACTCCGAAACTTCGACAATTTCTGCCTCGTATCCAATCTGATGCAGTGCCTCTGCTTCCTCTTCCAATTTCCACGGTGCATCTTTGGAATAGACATATGACGTTTTTTCTTCAAAATCACAGTCTATATCATGACAAAGCTGATAGTACTTTTCCACTGCCCTCTGGTTTGCTTCCAGATACATCCTTGCCTTTTCAGCCCCGTCATGCTTTAATAGTTTCCCATAAATAAGTCCATGCTGCGCTGTAATCTTCGCCGTAGTATTTCTTGTAACCCCGGAACAGATTCTGTTCCCTTCTACAAGCATATAGTCCACGCCTTTTTCCTGCAGAAAATATGCACATAAAATTCCTGCCATACCTCCGCCTATAATCAGCACATCTGTTGTTCTGCTTCCTTGTAAAGTTTCAAACTGCGGTAACTGAACCGATTCCGACCAAACTGAATTCATATCTGCCATCCTTTTTGAGAATAGCATGCGCCGTATTTTAGAATCTATTCAGTGACTCTTTGCGTCCTCCCCTCATATAATATCAAAACCCTGTTTTCAGAGGTATCTATGTATTATATCACATCAAATGACAGAACAAAAATTGCTGTTTACGACTATAACCCGCAGGCAGAGCAGACCGTTTTTTTCATTCACGGATGGCCGCTGTCCCATCAAATCTTTGAATATCAGATTAATCTGCTCACTGATTGCGGATACCGTGTGGTTGCCGTAGATTTAAGAGGCTTTGGTAAATCGGATACGCCCGTATGCGGATATTCCTACGACCAAATGTCCGATGATATCTATCAGATAGTCCGGCAGCTTTGTCTGAAAGAATTTATTTTAACCGGTTTTTCAATGGGAGGAGCGATTGCATTAAGATATATGAACTGTTACAAAGGCTTTGGCGTATGCAAGCTGATTCTGCTTTCCGCCGCCGCACCATGCTTTACAAAACGTCCCGGCTTTCCATACGGAAAAACAGTTCAGGAAGTCGATGAGCTGATTAATCTTGCCCAAACCGACAGACCCGAACTATGTTTGAATTTCAGCCGACAGCTTTTTGCATGTCCACACCCGGAAGCAGTTATTGACTGGTTCAGAGGCATCGCTTTATCTGCATCCGGAATCGGAACAATAAAATGCGGTATTGCTCTGCGCGATGAAGACGGCAGAAAAGATTTTGAATATGTTCATGTTCCCACGTATATCATACACGGCGATAAAGATGTTATTGTTTCCAGTGAACTTGCAGAAATACAGCATAAAAGTATCTGCGGTTCAAAACTCATAACCTTACCTGACAGTGGGCACGGAATCGTCTATGATCAGCTTGAAAAATTTAACTCTGTATTTATGAATTCCATATTATCATAGAGATGACCGTCCCAGCTCAAATGCTTTCTTATTAAGCTCCAGAAATTTCGGCGGCACGCTATACTCAATTGCGTCCATCCACTCTTCCGGTGTAAAGTCAAAGTGATTCGCCAGCTTGCCCATGAGTACCAGATTCACAGCCTTGCTGCTTCCCGCTTTTTCCGCCAGAGTAAGTGCATCAATCGCATCCACTTTAATACCCAGCGCTTCAAGCTTCTCTTCCAGATTCTCCGGATAAGCTGCCGCACCCGCAATCACCGGCATGGGATTGACCTGCTGGCTGTTAACGATAATCCTGCCGCCCTGCTTCAAATATTCCGTATAACGGGCCGCTTCCAGAAGTTCAAAAGATAAAATGCAGTCCGCCTGTCCTTTGTCTATAATGGGAGAATAAACCCTGTCACCCCAGCGAACATAAGTGACAACACTTCCTCCCCGCTGGCTCATACCATGCACCTCGCTAACTTTCACATCAAATCCTTTGCCGAGGAGCAGACGGCCCAAAAGTTTACTTGCAAGCAGAGTACCTTGTCCGCCTACACCCACAATCATAATATTCTTAGTTTCCATATTTTATCTCCATTCTTTACATTACAGCGCATCAAATTTACAGAGCTGTCTGCAGACTCCACACCCCACACAGAGCGTAGGATCAATCTTTGCTTTGCCATCCTCCATGCTTATTGCCGGACACCCGATACTCATACATGCCTTACACCCCTTACATTTTTCCGTATCGGAACAAATGGGGCCCGGATGCTTCACATACTTCAGTAATGCGCAGGGACGACGGGAAATGATAACAGAAGGTTCTTTCGCAGAAAGTTCTTCCTCAATCGCCGCCTGGCAGGCTGCCATATCATAAGGATCTATCACTCTCACCCGTTTGATTCCAACAGCATGGCATAAGCTCTCCAAATCAATCTTCGTACAGGGATCCCCTTTCAGGTTATAGCCTGTGGTCGGATTCTGCTGATGGCCCGTCATGCCTGTGATGGAATTATCCAGTATAATCACCGTAGCGTTGGACTCATTGTAAGCGATATTAATCAGTCCGGTAACGCCGGAATGAATAAATGTGGAATCACCTATGACTGCTACAGTTCTTCCCGCCCACTCTTCATCACCAGCCTTAATAAAGCCGTGAAGTCCGGAAACGGAAGCACCCATACACACAGTAGTGTCAATTGCGCCAAGCGGCGGTACTGCTCCCAATGTGTAACATCCGATATCACCAAGAACCGTAAGCTTCATTTTTTTCAAAACGTAAAAGATGCTGCGGTGTGGACAGCCTGCACACATCACCGGCGGTCTGGCAGGGATATTCTCATCCAGAGTAGCGCCTGTCTGCACCGCTTTTCCTAATTTCTCTTTTACCAGATTCTGGCTCAGCTCCCCGATATTTGAAAACATCTCTTTTCCGGATACCGAAAGCCCCAGATTCTTGCAGTGAGTCTCAATAAAGTCATCCAGTTCCTCCACTACCACCAGTTTATCTACAGAAGCCGCAAAATCCCTGATTTTCTGCTCCGGCATAGGCCAAATCAT
>CAZKOR010000299.1:0-4041 GCA_964554405.1 uncultured Bacteroides sp.
GCTTTATTCATTCAGGCTTTATTTGGTGAACTCTGCTGGGAAAGTTGAGTTAATTTTATATCACTAAAGTTTGCATTATCAATTGCCGCAAAAATACGTTTTCTGCTTATCTCATCAAAGTGAATGGTACTCGCACCCGGAATTACGCGACCACCTTCCATCAGATATCTTCGAATATTATCTTTGTTATAGCTGCGGTCCCCGGACAACGCAATCGGAATCATAAAATTGTTCTTATAGTTTCCGATAAAATCAAGGATTACAACATATTCCTTTCCCGATGCTTTTCTTAAACCCCGTCCTAATTGTTGGATAAATACAATTGGTGACTGGGTTGGACGAAGCATAATAACCTGATTTACTTCTACAATATCCGTTCCTTCTGAGAAAATATCCACAGTTAATATATAATCCAGATAATCATCTTCCTCAGATTGAACATCCTTTGTCAGCTTTTCAATTGCCGCTGCTCTTGTCTCCTCAGAATCAGCACCGCTTAACGCAACTGTCCTTAATCCTCTCTCGTTAAATTTTCTGGAGAGTTCCTTTGCTTCCTCTATTCTACTACAGAAAATAAGCCCTTTTACGCGTTCTCCGCAGTATCCAAAGTACGCCGCCTGCTCCATTACATATTTCACGCGGTCATCACTTGTAAGATATCGAAAGTTTTCCAATTGTTCTTCCTTTGAATTACCTTCATCGGAAATCACTGCGATATCCGTAATTCCAAAATAATGAAACGGACACAATAAGTCCTCCTCCATCGCTTGTTGCAACCTGATTTCATAGGCGATATTATGGTCGAAGATTTCATATATATTTCTGCCATCTATGTTATCATCGCGCTTGTCCGGTGTCGCCGTCATTCCCAAAGTAAATTCAGGTATAAAATAATCCATTACTCTTTTATAGCTTCCGGCGCTTGTATGATGTGCTTCATCATATATACATGCATTAAAATAATCCCTTGAAAACCGCTCTAAGTTTTCCTGTTTGCTCAAAGTCTGCACTGTTGCAAACACAAAATCCGCATTGAAATCATGCTCTGTTCCAGATACGAAACCCGTCTTTATTCTACTTCCAAATACTCGTTCTAAAGACTCCTTCGCTTGCTTTGCAATTAAATTTCTATGTACTAAAAACAAAACTCTTTTAAATCCAAGCTCTCTCATCGCAAAAGCAGCCGCATATGTTTTTCCCGTACCAGTAGCAGAAATAAGCAGAGCTTTATCTATCCCATTCTTTCTAAGCCCAAGCAGGTTATAAATAAAAGCTCTTTGCATCGAATTAGGTTGCAATGTGTATGACTCTACAGATGGAATTACCTCACTCTTTGCAATCCTTTTCTGCTCTGCAACCATCTTTTGAAACAATTGCTTTTCTTCATATTCTCTGCGATACTTTTCAATAAACTCAGCATAACACTTCGTATATTCACTCGCATTCCAAAGTTTATTGAACTCCTCTAATACTGCACTCACCAACTCCCCTTGACTTGTAGATACCAGTTTGGTATTCCATTCCATGTTTCTGGTCAAGGCATCCTGCGTTAAATTAGAGCTGCCAATAATAAAGCGATATTCTTCATTTTTTTGAAAAATATATCCTTTCGTATGAAAACCATTTCCTGCCCGCTTGGTCTGATACATCCGAAGTTCAATATTGGATAGACTTGCTATTGTATCTAGTGCTATCGGGTCACTGAAACAAAGATAATCCGTAGTTAATATTCTGCCAGGGACACCCCTTTTTTCTAACTCCTGCAAAGTCTGCAATAGTGGTGTAATGCCGCCTCTTGTAATAAAAGCCACACTGATTGCAAAACTATCTCACTTTAGCAGCTCATCTTCTATTGCTGAAAATACTTTCTGCCCGTTTTTATTGTCATTATAAATAAACTGCGGTCTGTATGCTAAATTAGAATGAAGCGCACCATTGATAAATGCGGTGTTTAAGCCACTTTGAAGTTCTTTTAGCTTATCTTCTGTCATTTAATATTCCCTCTCATCCATCCGCTGATACCAATCTCTCACTATCAATCCAACCTTACAATCTCTTATAATATTTTTGAATCAAAGCTGCCATCATTTTTCGTCTCTCCATCAAAAACTCATCGTAGTTTTCTACTGTCATATTAATAATGTCTTGTGGAATACAGTTTTCTTCCAGATTTATTGCAAGAAGTTCCTTATCAGTAATATTTCCAAATACTATTTCTCTACCTTCACACTGTTCCAACACTTTCTTAAAGTAAACATTTGGTGCATCATCGCTGATTGCCTTGTTTACCTGTGTATCCAGGTAAATGTAGTTTGCTACCTGATTATACTTCGTCTTGTTATCCACGCCATTCTTTTTCAAATAACTGCGAGGAAATATATGATGCACATCCCCAGAAATAGTTATCAAGTCCGCAATTTTTGTTCCGTTCATCAACATAGAATTACAATTCATATTAATTTGTGCCGCAAGGAAAGTATTGAATGCTGGACTATTAACAGCGGATGTCTCTAAATTCTGAGGTAATGTAACCGACCAAAATGTTTCGGATAGTGCAGAAGCTTCTATCTCCGCCAAAAAAGTTAAAAAACCTTTTTCACCAATAGTTCGCATATCTCTATCCATCTGCGTTTCTGGAGAACCTATATATCTTGATGTTAAAGTCGAAAGTACAAACCATTTCTGTACATATCTCTTTATCTGCGCATTTGGTATCTCCGAATCCTCCAACAACATTAAATATAATGTATACGCAAAATCTAATGTCATCTTTGAATTCAATAATTTTCCGGAAACATATCCGGCACTTTTAATAGCCAATACAAACTGTGAGAAATTATATTGACTAATAAAATTCATAATACCAGCATCCAATTTTCTATATGATTCTTCAACAATATCTTCTCTAAATTCCTTTGTTAAAAAATCTCGTCCGGAAAGCAGACTCACCAAATCAGCCAATTTACCTCTTCTAAACTGATGCATGAATGATACCCTAAGCATATCGCCATAATCTGGATCATAAATATCATCATAATCTTTTTCTAGCCATTTAATTTTATCTGCATACTTTGATGCTTGAAACTCTGTATCATGAGATAACTGTGCGTAAAAATCAGGTTTAACAGCCAGATGACAAAAATAATCTACTGTCTTTCTCATAAGACTACCTGAATGCATCGTATCTGCTGCCATTTTTGACATTACGAAATCCGATTGACTAAGTGATGTTCCCTTTGAATTAATGCGAATAAATATTTCTGTTACTTCGTCAATATCCAAAGCCGCATCTAATTCAATAACACCAATTTGTCGATTTGCTATTCCCTTTAACCTGGATAGGATATCTGCTAGCTCATCCAAATCTACATTTTCATTATTTTTAGCATACTCATTTTCAAATGCTCTTTGCTTGAATTCCATTGAAAAAATAACTGATATATCAGGAATCCATCTTTTATCTTTTAAATGTGAAGCATCCTGTACTGCAAAACGTTTTGTTTCGTCTTCTGCTAATGGGTTAAAAGCTATTTTTACTCTGTCTTTATTAAAATCGTCATCTAATACTTCCTTTCCTGCAATAGCCGCCATTAATGCAGTTACGCGCTGCTGACCATCTATCAATACCTTTTTACCATTTGCTTTACCGCCATCTTTCGTTTTAACATCCGGATTTTTCCATGTAATTATATATCCAGTTGGATATCCATTATATAATGAGTCAATTAAATCTCTAACCTGACTACGTTTCCATACAAATGGTCTCTGGATTTCAGGAATCACAAAATCCTCTGCATCTATCAATCCCAGAATTGCACTAACCGAATATTGCATTAATGTAAATTTCTCACCTGTCATATGTAAAATCTTCCTCTCACTTTACTTCTCATCTGTCTATTTTTTATATTGTATAATATTATAGCATTATGGTGCAATTGTTCTCAACCTTAAAATGTATTTGAGTTTCCCCATTTTTTCACATAAATAAAAATGCAAAAACACAGAACCTTTGTTATAATTGAATCACCACAAAACAAAAAA
>CAZKOR010000300.1:0-4028 GCA_964554405.1 uncultured Bacteroides sp.
AGGGAAAAATCCCTTATTGCATTTTCACAGAATGACAGGAAAATTCTGGCAATAGGAGCGGATGCGGAGAAAATGGCTCTCCAAAATATGGATGGTGTTCTGGTCTTTTCACCGCTGCGTCGTGGAATGATTGCGGATTATTTGGCTGCTGTCCATATGTTCAGACATATGATTCAGAAAACATGGGGCAAAAAGCTGTTTTCTAAACCGCGTATTGCAGTCTTTGCACCGGAGGATATGACAGAAGTGGAGAGAAAGGCTTTGATGGATGCTATGTTTCAGGCGGGCGCAAAAGACCTTTTGATTGGCGAAGGTTCTCCGGAACGCTTTAGGGCTGATATGATGGCTGCGGATAATAAGCAGTATCTGTCATATGATTTGTATATTGTTATTACCCCGGAGATGAACTAGGAAATTACCTGAATAATTCAGTATTGTAAGGAGAGATAATCATGATGTATCCATTTATGACTTTAGAAGATAATACAGAGATTGTTCATTCGGAACAACTAGAAAATGGTGAGGTAAAGGTTTATATTGAGACACCGGATGAGAAGGACTGCTTTCACAATATGACGTGCTATCTGCCGTCATATCATACAGAAATTAATGGTTATTCGGAGGAAGAGGTAAATTACTTTATGGATATCATAAAGTCGACTGCACATTTAATTATTGAGTTTTCGAAAGAAGGAGGATTCATGAATGCCTCAGGTTTTTAGAATTGGACCCTATTGGATTTATTTTTGGGCGAATGAAGGCAGCCCCAGTGAGCCTGTTCATGTGCATATTTCAGAAGGGAACCCAACAGAAAATGCAACTAAAATATGGATTACTGCTTCAGGGAAATGTTTGCTGGCACATAACAAATCCAATATACCATCCAAGGCACTGCGTAATATTATGAGAATTATTGAAGCACGCAGCAGTGAGGTGATTCAGAAATGGATTACTTTTTTTGGAGAAGCAACGTATTATTGCTAATTAATACATTTAGAAAGGAAAAGAAATCACATGAGCATGCAGGAATATATTAATGAAGCGGAAACAGCGCTTCTGCACACATACAACCGCTACCAGATTGTATTTGACAAAGGAGAGGGCGTTTATCTCTATGATATAGAAGGGAAAAAATATCTGGATTTTGTATCCGGTATTGCGGTTTTTGCGTTAGGATACCAGAATAAAGAATATAATGATGCCCTAAAAGCACAGATTGATAAGATTATCCATACATCAAATTACTATTATAACGTGCCGGCAATCGAAGCCGCTAAGAAGTTAAAAGAAGTTTCCGGAATGGACAGGGTCTTTTTTACAAACAGCGGTGCGGAGGCTATTGAGGGCGCCATTAAGGCGGCGAGAAAATATGCTTATTTAAAAGACGGTACGACAGATCATGAAATCATAGCAATGAACCATTCTTTCCACGGCAGAACGATGGGTGCGCTCTCCGTTACGGGCAATCCGCATTACAGGGAAGCGTTTGAGCCGATGATCGGTAATATTAGATTTGCCGATTTGAATGATTTTGACAGCGTACTTGTCAATGTAAATGAAAAAACGTGTGCTATTTTATTCGAGACAGTACAGGGCGAGGGCGGTATTTATCCGGCAACGGAAGACTTTATGAAGAAGGTCAAAGCGTTGTGTGAAGAAAGAGACATTTTAATGATTCTTGATGAAATCCAGTGCGGCATGGGACGGACGGGATATATGTATGCATGGCAGAAATATGGTATGAAACCGGATATCATGACGACGGCGAAAGCGCTTGGCTGCGGTGTTCCGGTTGGCGCATTTCTGATGACGGAGAAAGTCGGACAGAATTCTCTCGCCGCAGGTGACCATGGAACAACCTATGGCGGCAATCCGTTAGCTTGTGCGGCAATCTGCAAAGTGCTGGAATTGTATGAAAAAGAGCATGTGCTTGAAAATGTAAGGGAAGTCAGCGCATATCTGGAAGAAAAACTGGATACGCTTGTTTCTGCATATGATAAAATTGAAACAAGGCGCGGCGCAGGTTTGATGCAGGGACTTGTATTTCGTGAGCCGGTAGGGGATATTATAAATAAGGCATTAGAAAAAGGTCTTGTTTTGATTAATGCGGGAACTAATATTATTCGTCTGGTACCGTCGCTTGTCATTACCAAACAGCATGTAGATGAGATGATAAGCATTTTAGAGGATTCCCTTGCTTGAAAATAGGAGAAAATAACAGTGACTTTGAGAAAAAGAATAATTACCGTTTTATTGATAGCGTGTGCGATTGGCGGTGTTTATGCTGTCAGCAGAAGTGGACTTCTGGTACATCATGCGGAGGAGACGGAAGAGACCACGGAACCGCTTTTTGCTCATCGCGAGACATTGTATTTATGGTATACTGACGAAGCCCTGACGGAGTATCTTAACAGCGTAGCGGTTTCGTATAATGACTATCAGCAGGAAGCGCGTGTGATTCCGGTATACACGTCCGGTTCGGAATATTTGGAGACAATCAATCAGGCGTCTTTGCAGGCAGAGGAAGTACCGGATTTATATATTGTAGGAAATGACTCTCTGGAAAAGGCATACCTTGCAGGACTTGCTTCGGAAATCAGACTGCCGGATACGGTTCCTGCATTGGACGCATATTTTCCGGAGTCGTCCGTTCATGCAGTGACATATCATGAGAAGCAGATTGCCTATCCGCTTTATTTTGAGACAAGTTCATTTCTTTACAATAAGACATATCTAGAAGACTGGGCTTATGCACAGTTAGAGGCGCAGATGGACGAGGAAGCGGCAAATGCAGCGCAGGAAAGCTTAGAAACAAACGGACCGGATGAAAATGCTTCAGGAGACGAAGTATCGGGTCCGGATGAAAGTGAAGTTGCGGCATATGTAGAGGAGATGCTTCCTAAGACGATAGGTGATATTTTGTCTTTTGCGGATGAATATGATGCACCGGAACAGGTAGAAGCCATTTTTAAATGGGATGTATCCGATATCTTCTATAATTACTTTTTCGTCGGGAATTATATTGATGTAGGCGGCAGTGCGGGGGATAGAAGTGATTCCATTAATATTTATAATGAAAATGCTATCCGCTGTATGAGAGTATATCAGAATTTGAACCAGTTCTTCTCTATTGATACGGTAGAAATCAGTTATAACGATATTTTACAGGATTTTATTGACGGGAAGATTGTTTATACCGTTGTTACAACGGATGCTTTGGGGAAAATAGAAGAAGCGAAAGAAAACGGAGAGTTTCAGTATGAATACGGCACTTCTTTGATACCGGATGTGAATGAAGAGTTGATATCAAGATCCTTATCCGTGACACAGAGTCTTGTTGTCAACGGATATTCCACACACAAGGATATGGCGAATGATTTTGCGGTTTATCTATCCTGTCAGAATGCCGGTAATTTCTATGACAGAACGGGAAAAGTGCCGGCATGTAAGGATGTGGAATTTGCCAATCCGAATGTAACGGCATTTATACAGGAATATGAGAAGTCCATACCTAATCCGAAAATGATTGAGACAAGCAACTACTGGGTAGAGCTCGAAATTGCCTTTGCCAGAATATGGGAGAGCAATGATGCGAATGCCGAGTTAAAAGCATTGTCGGAAAAAATAATGACACAGATAAAAGGGGAAGCCTATACGGAGGAATACATTGATGTTCCGGATGAGAATGCCGTAGAAGAGGAATATTGGGAAGAAGAGCCGGATGGAGAGTCAGAAGGCGGAAATGAAGAGTAAGCGTATATTTACCGGTAAAAAGGAGATGATAGTACAAGATGGTTTCGACTGTCTTGTACTTTTTAACATAAGGATGTTTCGCGGAGCGTGGCATCCGTTGTTTGTGAAAAAGAGAAAGGTTGGGGTAATATTATGTTTGGTTTTTTCATCGCATTGCTATCCGGTGCGCTTATGAGTATTCAGGGGGTATTTAATACGCAGGTGACAAAGTCATCCACTATCTGGGTGGCAAATGCTTTCGTGCAGTGTACGGCGCTCCTTGTCTGTCTTGGAGC
>CAZKOR010000301.1:0-3996 GCA_964554405.1 uncultured Bacteroides sp.
TTTTTCCTCTGTAATGCATTATCACAGAAACCATTTTGGGGTTTTTGTAGTACAAACCGCTGTGTGGGATAGCCAAATTCAATCAGCAGTTCAGCTTCAGCAAAACCAAGGCTTTCCCATATCTCCCGATAGCCGGTATCTGCTTTGTCGCCTGCTCTAAAAGTTGTCACACTAATCTGTGCGGAACGTGCAAGTTCATGCAATACCTTTTCACAAAACGCTTTCGCTATCCCTCTTTTCCGATACTGCGGGTGTACCCCAAAGAAATCAATGCTTCCCATCACCTCATTAAATGCCATAATCCCGATTGCCGTATCAGCGTCTTTCAAAATCAGTGCCCGCTTATTCCTGATATACTCCTGCAACTGTTCAAGGTATTGATTCTCGTCCAAGTGTGGAAAACCGTCAATGACAAGGTGAACCAGTTCTATCCATTTGGGTATATCTTCCTGTGTTGCAAAGACAATCTTATCCTGCCATTCTTTTTCATCTAAATTTGCAGGGTTTTCGTTTAAAACATATTTTAGCTGCAATGGATAAAATGTTTTTTCCTCTCTGTATTGATTAGGAGTTTTTTTATACATGACTTTGAAAACATCTGTAAAGGACTGTTGGCTCTCATATCCGGCAGAAAGGGCAATTTCGAAGATTGACCTGTCGGAAACAACAAGCAGTTTTGCAGCCTCGGTCAACTGGCGGCGTTGTATATAATCGTGAATTGTCAATCCTACCGTATCTGTGAACATTCGGTGCAAATGATATTTTGAATAATGTACAGCCCCCGCAACGGTTTCCAAGTCCAGTTTTTTATGTAAATGGCTTTCAATATAATCGATTGCTGCCATTACATTCTTGATATTTCCAGGCATTACAGCTTCCTCCTTGTCTCCATATTATAGCAGGATTTTTCAGTCTGCTTTTCATATATCTTGCGGTTTTAAGGATGATTTTCGTTTCTAATTAACGAACGAAGAGTATAATTCTTTGAGGTCACAATTTGTGACTTCAAAAGGAAAAGGTGGTCGCAGATATCCCGCTAATTGAAGTTTTTCTGCCAATGCCCTTTGAGATAAACCATATTGTTTTCTCAAGTCAATTAGACGTTGGCTTATTAGGTTTTTATCACCTGAAATAGAGGTTGGTTTTGGCATATTTATAATTCCTTTGCAAAAATGTCTCACTTTTTGCACCATTTAATTGTTGTCAAGATGTGTATATTTTCCCTGAAGGGGATAGTAAGATAGAAAAGAGGATATGAAAAGAAATAAAGTAAGAATCTAATAACACATTAAGAAAAATGAATTTTAATTTGGTTTATATTCAAGAAGGTCTGAAATTGAACAGTTCAGGGTATGGCATATTCTAATTAAAACATCAATATCTAGGCGTGTAATTGTGTTATTCAAATATCCGTTAAGCTGTGAACGTTGCAGTTCTGCTCTTTGACAAAATTTGTTTTTACTTAACCCTGCATCCTCAAGTAATTCCTTTAAATGAATTTCGATAGTTCCTTTTTCTCCCAAAATAATTGCTCCTTTTTAATTATTGTAGGTAATAAGTATATTATAGCTTTTTCAAATAGCAAAAATCAGCTATATCATGTTATTGTTAATATGTTAACTATAACAAGTTATGCATAAAGAAATTATTATTATACTAAGTAACAGATTACTCATTATTGAGGAGGTAACTATAATGCCGGAAGATAGTTTACTGGAAATAATTGTTAAAGATAGGACATTTAATACCCTAGATTGCGTGCTGGAAAATGATGTTGAATATCAAAAGACAATAGAGAAACAAAAAAGGGAAAGAGATAAGCTAGATGATATAGGATTATCTGAGAAACAGAGGAAATTAGTTGAAAGGGCAATTTCTGCGACTAATGCATGTGGAGCTGCTTATGGGATTGCTGCATATAGACAAGGACTTCATGATGGTTTGAAACTTATGGCTGAGTTAAAAGCAATCACTTAGTCATTAGTCGACTTTGAGGGCAGCAGAAGCCCACATCTTGCATACAATGTTACATGAATAAGAGTGGCGGACGAAGATTTTGTATATAAAATAAATTATACAAAATTAACAAAAAAGAGGTCTAAAATTGTCTATTTATTGAATTGATATAGTGAAATGCCTGTGGTATGCTCGTAATACAATATTTCGCATAGGAGTTACTTATGGCAAATGAACAGATAAAAGAGATTGAGATACGAAAGATCAAACAGCCACCTGTTGTTGATATTTCAGAAGTTACAATTAAAAATTTTATATACGTGATTCGAGGGCAGCAGGTCATGCTGGACAGTGATCTGGCTATGCTGTATCAGGTGGAAACAAAAGTATTTAATCAGGCAGTCAAAAGAAATATCGAGCGTTTTCCTGATAAATTTCGCTTCCAATTAACGGATGAAGAGTATGATTCTTTGAGGTCACAATTTGTGACCTCAAAAGGAAAAGGTGGTCGCAGATATTTGCCATATGTATTCACTGAACAAGGAATTGCTATGCTTTCGGCGGTATTGCGAAGTGAAGTGGCTATACAAATTAGTATAAAAATTATGAATGCTTTTGTTGAGATGCGCAGATTTCTTACAAATAATTCCCTGATGTTTGCGAGAATCAATGAACTGGAAATGAAACAGTTGGAGTATCAAAATAGTACGGACGAAAAGTTTGACAAAATTTTTAATTACATATCCGAACGAGAAGAAGTATCACAAAAAATATTCTTTGATGGACAGATATATGATGCGTTTAGCCTGTTGGTTGATTTGGTATCAAGAGCAGAGAAAAAATTGGTGTTGGTAGATAACTATGTTGATATAGATACACTAAACATATTAGCTAAGAAAAAGTCCGGTGTAAAGGTTATTGTGTACACGGTAAAAAAGACCAGATTATCTAAAATAGATGTAGCCAACTTTAATCGTCAGTACCCGACATTGGAGGTAAAGCATACAGGTGTGTTCCATGATAGATTCTTGATTATAGATGATACGCTGGCATACCATATAGGAGCTTCAATTAAGGATGCAGGAAAGAAATGTTTTGCCATTAGCCGGATTGAAGATTGTGTGATTGTAAAAGATATATTAACCAGACTAAAATTAGAAGCAGAGAGTGACTGATTAGAATATGATTATAACGGGCAAGGGCAGAATTTAGAAGCAAATGAATCAAATCAATATAATTTAGTATTTACTCCAAACAAATGGAAACACCACCTACATCGCATTTGCGGTTTCAGTGGTTCATTATTATCATATAAAGGTATATGCAGATTGTCAAGGGTAGGATTGAAAACGGGTGTCAGAGCGTAAGTATAGTTTTTCGCGTAAGGTGACTGTTTATCCTAACGGAAAATCAGTCACCTTACGCGAGCAGTAATATTCGGTTTATTCGTTATCACCTAAGAAACTCTCTCTGTCCTGAAAACACTTCCACAGTCATCAAAACGCCTAAGCGAAAGCCTCTGACAAAGTTGTTATGCGCATCACAACAGCTTTCGTCAAAGTATGTGTCTGCAAGCTTTTTTAACAGTTCCTTGTCCTCGTCATTCAGCTTTTTTTCCAGTTTGTTTTGAAGTATTTCCGCTTGTTCATAAAGATATTGGTGGTAGCTTGTCCTTTTTTCAGTTACGGCATGTACATGAAGTTGGTCGTCTGCAAACGCATCTAAAATTTTTCCCATATTTTAATCGTTTCCTTTCCGTTTTGTTCCATGCGCCACTTGCGAGACGAAAACGTGTAGTGTATAATATTTACGCGGTCTGCCTTGTAGGTGGGCACAGTGTGAGGTGGCGCAATTCTTTTGCAGGGGTTCGCCGCCTCCGCTATTTTTCCAGTTCGTCATACACCTTGTCGATACCACGACGGACAATATCAGATGTTGTGGTGTCCAATGCTTTTTTACACTGTTCCAGTTTTTCCTTTGTATCATCGTCTACTAAAACAAATATCCTGTCTTTCATCGGCTTATCGCCATTAGGTGGAC
>CAZKOR010000302.1:0-3977 GCA_964554405.1 uncultured Bacteroides sp.
TATACGGATTTTTGGGGCCGAACGGGGCGGGTAAAACTACGGTAATGAAAATGATAACTAACCTTTGGAAGCCAACGGAAGGTTCGGTTGAACTTTTTGGGAAAAGCATTACACCCGATTCGTATGAGTTTCTTAGGAGAATGGGGAGTATCATTGAATTTCCCACATTTTATGATCATTTAAGCGGAAAAGAAAACCTGCGGCTTCATCGTGAGTACATGGGGTATTACCATCCCGGAAGTGTGGAAAATGCTCTTGAAATGCTGGAATTGACGGAAGCGGCGAACACACCTGTCAAAAAGTATTCGTTAGGCATGAAGCAGCGGTTAGGTATTGCCCGAGCAATATTATGTAAACCGGAGCTGCTGGTACTCGATGAACCGACCAACGGACTGGATCCTTCCGGAATGAAGAAACTTCGGGATTTATTCAAAACGCTCTGTACGGAATACGGTATCACTATCATTATATCCAGTCATATTCTTTCTGAGATAGAAAGCATTGCCGACACGATTGGTATCATCAATCATGGAAATATGATGAAGGAAATATCCATGAAAGAAATATCTGAAATGAATACGGCGTATATTGAACTTTCTACGTCCGATACCAAGAGGGCAGCATATGTACTGACTGATAATTTGAAATTGAATAATTTCAAGATAATAGATGAATATAATATCCGTATCTATGACAATAAACTTACCACAAATGACATATCAAAGGCATTTGCACTGAATTATGTGGAGATTAGAGCTATTGGTAAAAAAGCTGAAAGCCTTGAGGATTATTTCCTGAAAATGACAGAGGAGGATAGAAAATAATGTTGAAGCTGATTAAACTTGAATGGAAGAAAAATAATATTATAAAATATGCGCGGAATGCTTTTATTATGGTGATTATTCTTACACTGCTTCTTTTGTCAGTTGCAGGTGAGCTTGAATCTGATGAAACAAGATTTGCCTATGGGAGTAGTATGTTAAAATCAGGAGTTGAATTGTTCACGAATATGTCGTTTATGATTTTTACAAGTACAATGCTGGCTGCATTTATTGTCAGTGCATATAAAAATAAAACAATGAATTTAATGTTTTCTTATCCGATCAACAGAAAACTAATCTTATTATCACAGATGTTGGCAGTGTGGATTTTTAATTTTATAGCTTTGGTATTATCCAAAATATTAATTTACTGCTCACTTGCAGCCGTTAAAAGATTTACCTATATAACAGCAGAAAGCATTGCACTTGGAAATAGTATGTTTTATATTGAAATACTCGTAGATTCAGCAGTAATGATCAGTATAAGTTTTATATCTTTACTTGTCGGACTTAGGATGAGATCATCAAAAGCGACTATTATCACCGGAGTTATAATAGTATGTCTGACGCAGGGGAATATTGGAGCTTATTCACTGATTGGTAATATTCCCTTTTATATAACATTGTTGATAATATCTGCTGTATCAGTTTTTCTTACGCTTTATAAATTGGAGACAAGGGATGTTTTATAGGAAGTAAATTAAGAAGTAAATAGAGAAATAGAAAGAAAAATAAATAGAAAAAATAAATATTACCCTCATTTTTATATTTATTCAAAAATGAATATAAAAATGGGGGTAAATTTAATAGATTATACAATTTTTTCAAAATCCTCTACACCATGCTTACACCAGGGACAAATAAAATCAGGCGGAAGCTCTTCCCCTTCATAGACATAGCCGCATACGGTGCAGCGCCAGCCCTTTTTAGTTTCGGCATTATTGGCTTCCGGCTTGGGCTTAACATTTTCATGATAATAAGCATAAGTCATTGGCTTTTCATCGGATATCACATCTGCATCCACAACTTCTGCAAGAAACATCATATGTGTACCTAAATCATTAGATGTCAAAACCTTGCAATCCAGATATGCTGTTGTATGTTCAGTCAGATAAGGCAGCTCCTGTCCGGTGATGGCAAACGAAGCTCCTACAAACTTGTCCACATCTCTTCCGCTTTGAAAGCCGTAATGTTTAAAAAGAGAAAAAGGAGCAGTTTCGGAAAGTACGGAAATAGAAAATTTTCCTGATTTCTGTACTAATTCACTGGTTAAATTATTTTTATTGATTGCAACAATAACTCGTTTAGGGTTATCCGCTACCTGTGTAACAGTATTTACAATACAGCCGTTCATCTTGTTATCGGCTTTGGCAGCAGCAACATAAAGACCATAGGATAGTTGATTAAATGCTTTTTGATTCATAGATGTTCCCTTCTTTAATGATTTTTTTCTTTGACTGATTAATTGATTTTAACTGTGAAAAAGAGTATTATTCAGTTAGTATTATGTGGTAATTACTCTATATTTATACAGAATACACGATTATGTATCCGTTTGCAATAGGTATAGTGTAAATTGAAAGAAGGGTATGATTTTTTATGAATTATTCAAATGCGGAAGAAAAACGAATTTATATGCTGGAAACACCTGTAAAGAAGTTAGTGTGTACTTTGGCGGGACCGACTATTTTAAGTATGCTTATTACTTCTTTTTATAATATGGCGGATACATTTTTTGTCGGAAGGATTAATACTCAGGCAACGGCGGCGGTGGGAGTTGTATTTTCACTTATGGCAATAATTCAGGCAACAGGATTTTTCTTCGGTCATGGTTCAGGTAATTACATATCCAGAAAACTTGGCGCAGGGGAAATGGAAGAGGCTGAAAAGATGTCGTCAATAGGATTTTTTTCTGCGCTGATTGCCGGAGTTATAATAATGTCAGTGTGCCTGATTTTTGTAACGCCATTGGCATATCTGCTTGGCTCAACAGACACGATACTTCCATACACGGTAAGATATCTGAGTATTATATTAATCGGTGCGCCCGCCATGACGGCGTCTTTGGTTTTGAATAACCAAATGCGTTTTCAGGGCAGTGCTTTTTATGCAATGATAGGAATTGTTTCAGGCGGTGTTCTCAATATGATATTAGATCCTCTTTTAATATTTGCATGTAATTTGGGAATTGCGGGAGCCGCACTTGCAACAACGTTAAGTCAGTACGTGAGCTTTTTTATCCTTTCTATTATGATAAGAAAGGGCGGAAATGTTCAGATTAAGTTCAGTAATTTTAAGCCAAGTCTTCATTATTTTAAAGAAATAATCCGAGGGGGAACTCCTTCTTTGTGCAGGCAGGGGCTTGCAAGTTTAGCAACTATCTGCCTGAATCACAGCGCAGGTGTATATGGAGATGCGGCAATCGCCGGAATGTCGATCGTATCAAGAATAGCGATGTTTGCCAATTCTGCATTGATTGGCTTTGGTCAGGGATTTCAGCCGGTATGCGGGTTTAACTACGGCGCCAAAAAGTATGATCGTGTTTTGGAAGCATTCTGGTTCTGCGTTAAGTATGCGTTTCTATTTCTGGTGGTTGTCGGTATATGCGGAGTTACCTTTGCACCGCAGCTTGTAGCCTTATTCCGCAAAGGAGACTTAGAAGTAATTGAAGTCGGAGCGGCGGCGCTTAGATTCCAGGCAATTGTATTTCCGCTTAATGCATGGATCGTAATGTGTAATATGATGTTACAGTCCATCGGAAAAGGATTGAAAGCGTCGATTGTGGCATCCGCAAGACAAGGACTGTGCTTCCTTCCGCTTATATTTATTCTCCCACATTTCTTTGGTTTAACCGGAGTTGAGATTTGTCAGATGGTTTCGGATATTATGACGCTTGCTATTTCTGTGCCGATTGGCTTTAGTGTAATAAATGAAATGAAGCTACAGGCGGAATAATTATATGTATAGATTCTCAAAATCTGCCCATATTTATAAAAGCAGTTTGTTTAAAAACTATCATCGCAGGCTGAGAGAAAGGCATGGTTATTTTAGTGAAGCGTATTCCAAAACATATCGGTATCATTCCGGATGGTAACAGACGTTGGGCACAGAAAAATGGATTAAAAAAAGAGGAAGGCTATGCATATGGCTTGGAAG
>CAZKOR010000303.1:0-3970 GCA_964554405.1 uncultured Bacteroides sp.
CAAAGGTTCTGTGTTTTTGCATTTTTATTTATGTGAAAAAATGGGGAAACTCAAAGGGATATATATATGGACGATTTTAGAGAAACAGTGTATAATGTATTTGCTATAGATTTAAACTAGGGGGCGATGTATGAAAACAATTAAAGGGAAATTGATTGCCGCTATATCTGCTGCAGCCGTTATTATTTTATTGACCGGCTCCATAGGGAGTTATTTGATTGCAAATAGTGTTGTCAGCAGGAAAGTGAAAGAACTGCAGCTTGAGAAGGCAATGAAAATTGCTGAAGAAATGGACGGATGGCTTGCAGAGCAGATTGCATGGGTGGAAGAGAATGTTGACACATATGAACTGAGGATGCAGGAAGAATCATATGAGGAAATAAAGAGTTATCTGGCAGAGCGGCTTGCAAGAGATGACGGCACGATTATGGACGCCTACTATGGATTTGAAGATAAGACGATGTTAATCATTAATTCGGAAGTCGGCGATGACTATAACTGTTGTGAGCGTGGATGGTATATGCAGGCTAAGGAAGCAGATGCAATGGTCGTGACGAATCCTTATGTTGATGCTTTTACAGGCAATATAGTTGTGACGGTGGCGGCGCCGATACATAATCAGTCAGGTGAAATAGTTGGCGTGTGCGGTGCTGATATTACGACGGAAGAATTGGTATATGTTATAAATACATTGCGGGAAGATACCGGATATGGCTTTCTGTTGGACGCTTCCGGGTGTTTTGTCGCGCATCCCAATCCGGATTTCCTTCCTACAAAAGACACTTCTGTTTCCATCGCCGATGCGGCAGGCGGCGCACTTGGCAAAGTAAGCGATTTGGCTGAGAAGGATCAGGGAATGGTTGAATGTACGGATTATGACGGAACCGTAAAATATTTTACCATTGTTTCCATGACAGATTGCGACTGGACGGTTGGTGTTGTTATTCCCAAAAGTGTTGTGAATGATGAATTGACTACATTAGTCATTGCATCGATTGTGATATGTATCGGCGGTATGATTTTGATTATCGGGATTGTTGTTTTTACGGCAAACAAATTATTGGCGCCGATAGCGGATTTAAAACAGTTTGCAAACGGTGATTTCAGAGATGAGGCAGTACGGCCGAGTGACGGCAAACATCGGGTTGCCGATGGTTTTAAGGATGAAGTGGAAGAAATCGAGTATGCAACGAAGTCAGTCAGGAAACAGATTCGGGATACGATTCTCGGAACGAAAGAAGAAGCGGCAGGAATTGCCGATACTGCAACGGAAGCTTATAGTGATATGGCGGAGTTGAATAACGGACTTGACCAAATGGATCAGTTAATAGAGATTGTCACGGAAAAGGCTAATGATGCGGCGAGTGTAACAAGTACAATTAGTACGGCAAGTTCCGAAATCGGTACGGTTGTAGACAGCGTATCCATGAAAGCAGCCGAAGCGGCAGATGCTTCAGGAACCATTAATGCGCGTGCGGAAAAACTGTTATTATCGACAGAGAATTCTAAAAAGCAGGCAAGTCTGATTTACCGAAAAGTAGAAAAGGAATTAGAGGCAGCGCTGAAGGATGTAGAAAAAGTGGATGAGATAAAAACGTTGTCTCAGGAAATTTTAAACATTGCTGCTAAAACCAATCTAATCGCTTTAAATGCTTCTATTGAGGCGGCACGTGCCGGAGAAGTCGGAAAGGGCTTTGCGGTTGTTGCGGAGGAAGTCAGAACATTGGCGGAAAATTCGAGAACCGCAGTGGACAATATTCAGTCGGTTATTAATGAAGTTGTTGATTCTGTCATGGCATTAAAGGACAGTTCGGGAACGCTGCTTAACTTTATGAAAGAACATGTTATCAATGATTACCATACTATGCTGGATACGGCGAAACAATATAAAGAGGATGCTGTATTCTATGACGGCATTGCAACTGATTTAGGTGCATCCGCACAGGAAATGGGCGCATCCGTACAGGAGATGATAGCTTCCTTACAGACGATTACGGAAACAACCACAACTATGGTGGATGACATTCATAATGTGGCGGATACCATGCAGCATACCAATATCAGTTCCGAAGAGATTATGCGAAAAATGGCAATTTTGGAGCGCAGCAGCCGTTCCTTACAGGAAATTGTCGGCAACTTTAAGATCTAATATGCCGGCGTAACAGGTAGAGCGCCAGAACATTCGGTACTACCATGAGGGCGTTGATTAAGTCGGTACATTCCCAGACGATATTCATAGGGATAATGGCGCCGAAATATATCATGACAATATAAAACAGTTTATAATACGGAATACCGACGTCTCCTACAAGGTATTCCGTTGCCTTTTCCCCGAAATAGGACCAGCCGATCAGCGTTGTAATGGCAAACATCATAAGCGAGATTGTCAGAAAAGCATCTCCAACGTAAGGCAGATGTGCGAATGCAGCCGATGTGAGCCCGGTAGAGGGGATATTTTGAATAGAAGCAGGGTCATAAAGCATATTGGAGACAATGACAAGTCCGGTGAGCAGGCACATAACAACAGTGTCCCAAAATACCGCAGTCATGGAAATATATGCCTGTTGTCCGGGTTCACAGACGCCGGAAGCTGCCGCGGCAATAGCGGAGGTTCCGATACCGGCTTCATTGGTGAATAAACCTCTGGCAATGCCGTAACGCAGCGATAACTGCAAGGTGGAGCCGATAAACCCTCCTGCAATGGAAGAGAATGAAAAAGCGTCTTTCATAATCCATAGGCACGCCTGTGGAAGTTGTCTGCGGTAGAGAATTAACAGCAGAATACAGCCAAGCAGATAGACAAATGCCATAGCGGGAACGACCCGTTCACACAGACTGCCGATGACTTTAACACCGCCGAGAATAACGATTCCCGTCATAACGGCGAGTGCGATACCGACAAGATGGGGTGAGAGATGAAAAGAGGTTTCGGCTGCCTGCGAGACAGAGTTTGCCTGTGTGGTGCAGCCAACGCCGAAAGCTGCAAAAAGCGTACAAAGCGCATAAAAAGTCCCCAGAGTTTTGTTATGTAAACCATTCCGCAGCACATACATAGGACCGCCTGCGTAGACGCCGTCTTTCTGTCTTGTACGGAATAAGACGCTTAAATAGCATTCGCCGTAAGCGGTTGCCATACCAAGGATTCCGGTAATCCAGCACCAGAAGATAGCGCCCGGACCGCCGAGTGCGACTGCGGTAGATACGCCGATGATGTTGCCGGTTCCTAAAGTGGCGGCAAGCGTTGTAGCAAGTGTGGAAAAGGAAGACAGGTTTTTGTCTCCGCCGTTTTCCATACCGAGGGAAAGTTTGATGGCATAGAAAAGTTTTCGCTGCGGCACATGTAATTTACATGTGAAATAGATGTGGGTTCCCATCAGAATAAAAAGAAGAGGAAAGCCCCAGATAAAGTCGTTTGCTTCCTGTAAAATCTCTAACATAATAAATGATAACGACCCTGTACTTTTTCTTACTCTATTTATATGGAAAACCTTATGAAAAAAGAACGCCGGAAAGGAGAAAGCGTATCATGCAGATAGAAGAAAACCGGAATCAAGCGGCCAGACAGTGGGCGCAGGCGCTTTGCGCTTACGCGGGGGAAGACGAGGCATTTCTGGAAAATTTCTGGAATGCGCTGCAAAATTCAGAGCCGGTTTACCGTGAATTTATATATTATTTGGAGCATCAGAACTTTTTGTGTGAATATCGGATAGAAGGCTATACAATAGTAGATATTATGGTATGGCAGATGGACCACTTTAAGGCACAGATGGACAGAGGGCATTATGATATGAAACAGAACGGGGATAAAATGCTGCTTATGGCATTTGACACGATGCTTAAAATGGAGAAACAGCCGGAAAAGTATGTACAGCTGATGCAGTCGGAGACGGGGACGGATTACCCGGATAAATATTGATTCCCGCGAGCAATGAGCCAAGTGCCGTGCTTGCACGAGCATTTGGCGAATGCC
>CAZKOR010000304.1:0-3929 GCA_964554405.1 uncultured Bacteroides sp.
GAAAGTATTTCATGGATATTCAGAAGCTGTAATTGAAGAATACAGATTGTTGGCTCTGATTTCAAAAGGAGGACATTCATTTAACAGAGTAAAAAATCGAATGGAGATTTTGGCATATTATGTTAATGGCTTTGACAATAAAGTTCAACCTTCTGGAATCAAACCAATTTAATAAGGACCTAATTCATTGTTATATTAAGGAGGTTAGAGAAGATTATGCAAATGATGACAGACATATATAGTACAATGTCAGTGCAATCTCCTGTAGTTTTATATAAGTTTTAAGGATGTTAGAATAGATATAGAATTTTGAAATTTGGATATAAAATAGATATGAGGGAGGAAAGATGATGGTAGATATTCAGCCAATCTTTTCAAATAATGAAAACTTGTCCTTTGCTATATTGTAAAGCATGGTGCAGATAAATCATTACGTGAACTTGCACCTGTTCTTGGAATTACTGAGTATAGAGTCAGGAAAGCTATTACTTCTCTGATGGAAGAGAGACACATTATAAAAAGGGAAGGAAATGGTAAATCAACAAAGTATTTTCTTGAAATGGAAAGTGTTGAGATGCTTACATGTCTGCAAATGGTACTTGAAGTATTAAAATGTTGTATATAAGAGCGTTTAAAATGCGCTTGAACATTATTAAAAATAAAATGTAAAGACTGTGAAGAAATTTTAAGTTTGAATATCGTACGATTTGCGTTCGAAATTAAATAAAAACATATAAAACTGGGTGTTTTTTGCGTTTTAGATTTGTATGAAATGTGTTTGAGAAAAAGAGGAATATATACATTTATATCATATTCTATAATCTCTCAATTATTTGTGTTATGTACAATTTGGGCTGTTGCTTCAATAGGGGAAAAAGTATTTTTCGGTTTTTCGAGACCGAAGCAGTATATTGATATAGCGAAGTTTGTCACAGAATAATCTTGGGAGGAAAAATGATCATTTTAATAACAGGGGCATCTCATACAGGAAAAACAGCACTTGCACAAAAACTTCTTGAAAAATATAAATATCCTTATCTTTCCATAGACCATTTGAAAATGGGGCTGATTCGCAGCGGCAATACGACACTGACGCCTATGAGTGATGATGAGTCGCTGACGGAGTATTTATGGCCGATTGTGCGGGAAATGGTCAAGACTGCCATTGAAAACGAACAGAATCTCGTTGTGGAGGGATGCTATATACCTTTTGAATGGGCGAAAGATTTTGAAAAGGAATATTTGGATAAAATCAGGTTCTATTGCTTAGTTATGAGCAGCAGATATATTGAAAACCATTTCGATGATATCAGAAAGTTTGCAAGTGTGATTGAAGAACGCCTGGATGACGAGGATTGCACATTGGAAATGGTACGCAGGGATAATGCTAAGATGTTGGAGAAGTGTGTAAAGCATGAAGTAGAACCTATTTATATTGATGAAGCGTATCAGGTTGATATAGAGTTGTAGAGTAAGTTATCCCTCTGCAGGTAAAGGCAGGAGTATTTTTATCATGAAGGAATATATTAGCGCAATTAAGCAGGAAGAAATAGAGTTTCCCAAGTTTTTTGCTTCCTATGTGGAAAAAGAATATGGTATCATATTTTATATGGAAAACAACAAGGATTCCTATGACGGAAACCATGCCTGTATTTATCCTCATAAAATTACGGATTTAGGGGCTGTTTTGGATGATATTAAAGAGTTTTATCAAAAGCTTGGTATCCATGCGTCAATCTATCACCCTTATGAGAAAGATTATTTCAGAGAAAATGAAGAAATTCTGAAAGCGCACGGTTATACATACACCCCGGAGGATGACCACAGAGTTATGCTTTTGACGGAAAAAAGCCGGATAATCACGCCAAAGCGTCTTGATATCCGCATTTTAAACGAATGGGATGAGCGTGTAGCAACGGATATTTTAATACCATGCGGAGAACCGTGGGAGGTTGAGGTTACAAGGAGACGCAGCGAAAAAGAGAATACCTGTCTTTTTGTTGGTTATCTGGATGGGAAAGCGGTCGTATACACGGATATACATAAATCAAAGCTCGGAAATACACGCTTTGATTACATAGTTACCGCAAAAGAGTATCGTGGGAATGGTTACGCAAGTGAGCTGCTGCATTTTGTTACGGATTATTGCAGGGAAAATAAGTTCCCGATATGCTGGCAATGGGCAGGACCGTCAGAGCATATCTGTTATCTGGCAGGATTTCGCGAAGCATTTACGATGGAAGCCGGGTATGCCACATGTTGAGAAAGGGTATGGTAATAAAAATGAAGGGTTATAACTTAATCGTAGTATTGAATGAAAATGCCGATAGAATGCTGATGTGCAAAAGAAGAAAGAATCCATATAAGGGACTATCGAATTTTGTCGGCGGGAAAATAGAAGAAAATGAAAATGGGCTTGATGCGGCATATAGAGAACTGGAAGAAGAAACGGCTATAACCAAAAACGATATTGTCCTTTCTCATTTAATGGATTTTACATATCATTATGATAATTGCTATGTTGAAGTTTATGTCGGAAAGTTAAATAAAGCAATGGATGTCAGTGGAGATGAAAACGAGCTGTATTGGTCTACACTGGATAATGACTTTTTTGACGTAACAAAATATGCAGGAGAAGGAAACATTGGACATATAATGATGCATGTTGAAATGTTTTATAAGAAAGAAGGAGATTACGAATGAAACATTGCGGAACAAGACAGTTAGAAACGGACAGATTGATTTTAAGAAGATTTGTGAACGAAGATGCTGCAGCGATGTATAAAAATTGGGCGTCGGATGATGCGGTTACGAAATATTTAATGTGGCCAACCCATTCAAGTGAAGAAATAAGCCGGAGAGTAACCCAAGATTGGGTAAACTCATATTCAGATGAAAAATATTATCAGTGGGCTATCGTAGTGAAGGAAAATGGGGATGAACCGATTGGCAGCATTTCTGTAGTAGATATGAAGGAAAACATTTCTGTGGTGCATATTGGTTATTGTATTGGAAGGAATTGGTGGAATAAGGGGATTACATCAGAAGCATTAAAAGCTGTTATGGCATTTCTTTTTGATGTGGTAGATGTGAATCGAATTGAAGCGAGACATGACCCACGAAACCCTAATTCGGGTAAGGTCATGCAAAAATGCGGCATGAAGTATGAGGGGACTTTGTGCAGTGCTGATTGGAATAATCAGGGAATATGTGATGCCTGCTATTATGCGCTGTTAAAATCAGAACGTTGAGATTCGGACTGATGTTTGCGCATGCAGCAGTTTAAGCGAAGTATACAAGTTATGAGACTTTCTGAGAATTTTCGGAAAGTCTTTTTTCGTAGTGCGATGGAGAAAGAAAAAATTTAATATTGACAAAGCCATAAGACTGCGGTAGTCTATATATACAGACTACTACAGTCTTATTGGAGAGGAGAGATAATAAATGAGTGAAGAGACAGTCAAACTTTTTGATTCTGAGTTGAAAGTCATGAGTGTTCTTTGGAAAGAGGGCGATGTACCGGCAAAGCACATTGCGGATATGTTGAACAAAGAGCTGGGCTGGAACAAAAATACAACCTATACGCTTATCAAGCGGTGCATGAAAAAGGGAGCTATTGAGCGTTTTGAACCCGATTTCATGTGCCATGCGCTCATTCCGAAAGAAGAAGTGCAGGAGGCGGAAACAAATGAACTGATTGACAAAATTTATGACGGTTCGGCAGATAAGCTGTTTGCCGCTTTGCTTGGAAGGAAAAAACTTTCGGCTGAACAGATTGAGAAATTAAAGCAGATAGTCGGAGAATTTGAAAATTAGAAATTTTCAGGCTGAGAAAGGAGTATGATAAGTATGAGTTTAGTGCAAATGAGCTTTACCGGAGCAATATTCATTGCAGTGGTGACAGCAGTACGCGCAGTATTTATTAATAA
>CAZKOR010000305.1:0-3880 GCA_964554405.1 uncultured Bacteroides sp.
CTACTTTAGGGAAGTAGAGGCCGCAGGTTCAAGTCCTGTCATTCCGATTTACAAAAATCGAGTGCCAGCGCACTCGATTCTGAGAATGCTTCGCATTCTCATTGAAATAACTTACGCTGTGGCGTATTTTTCTATAAGATAAAAAAGCAACTGTCTTGTGAAAGCAGTTGCTTTTTTGCTGCTTATATTTCTACATTCGTCATGCTTTTCGCCCGGGCATTTTCATCCATAAATGCTTCGAAATCACTTTGCGGAATCGGTTTGGAAAAATAATAACCCTGCTGTATTTCACAGCCTATCTGCGACAGATAATCGCTTTGCTCCGGCGTCTCCACGCCTTCGCACAAGGAAGTGATCTGCAGTTTACGCGCCATATCAACAACACAGGAAATAATTATCTTATCATTCTCCCTCAGCATATTCTTTCCGTCATAGTTTTGCAAAAATACTTTGTCCAGTTTGATAATGTCAATCGGCAGCCTGCTAAGCAGATTTAAAGAGGAATAACCGGACCCGAAATCATCCATAGATACTTTCGTACCCATCTCATGAAGCCCCTCTATCAATTCCAGCGCTTTCGTTGTATTTTTAATATAAATACTTTCCGTCAGTTCAAATTCCACTAAGTCCGAGGGAATCTGATATTCTTCAAACAAGCTTTGGACATAAGGCAGAATGCCCATCTTATTCAAATGTGCCCTGGATACATTGACTGAAATCGGCACAATCGTCTTATTTTCTTCCAAACGTTTGGCAATAAAGCGGAAAACCTCCTGATATACATAGTAATCCAGTTCAACAATCTGTCCGCTTCGCTCTACTAACGGAATAAACTCGTCCGGATACATGAAACTTCCATCCGGTTTCTGCCAGCGGATAAGCGCCTCCGCTCCGATAATACGCAGCTTGTTTGTCTCCATTTTAGGCTGGTAATATACTTTAAATTCGCCGTTTTCAATCGCCTTGGTGATAGAAGAGGTTATCTCGACTTCCTTCTTAATTCCCTCTAACATTTTTTTATCGAATAAAACGCAGCATTCGTCTTCCATTTCCTTGGCTATTTTTCTTGCAAGATTTGCATTGGAAACGGATGTTGCCGGATCTAAGCGTCTGTCACCTTTTGCAATGATACTGATACCTGTACAGAATTTCAACCGCGCAGACATATATCTTTCCCGGAAATTGTTCTCAAGTTCCAGATTCTGCTTCTGCATAAAATCGCGGAATTCCTCATTGGTTACGTCATTTTCCACCCGTGCCGCCATGACAATATTGTCCGAATATACTCTTGCGGCACAAAGCATATAATTGTTATTCTCTGTTACCTTTTCCACAAATTCTTTTAACAGCATATCGCCGCGCTGATAACCGTAGGTATCATTGATATACTTAAAATGCTTAATATCCGTATAGATAATGGCAATCCGATAACCATCCATCTTATCAATTTCTACCTGCAGTTTCTCTAAAAACTCTTCGTAACGGTCAAGCCCCGTTAAAATATCCTTCATTTCACCCATTTTTGTACCCCCCTCCGCATCTTCATAACTTCTGCGGAGACTTTCCATAAAAAACCACACCCTCATATAACAGTCTACATTTTTCCCTTCGAAGTGTCAATAAAGAGGTATCATTTTTGCTTCAAAATTTCCAAGAGATATTCCCACACTCTTTTTACGGAAGAAATACTAAGCACCTCTTTGGTTGTATGAATATTCTGCATATTAGGTCCACAGGAAATACAGTCCAGTTCCGGCAGTTTACCTGCAAACAGACCGCATTCAAGCCCTGCATGAATCGCTTCTACTCTGGGCTTTTCTCCATACATTTCCTCATATATCCGAATCATTTTATCGCGCAGCGGTGAATTTTTCCGGTATGCCCATCCGGGATAATTCCCACGCATATCCACTTCTGCTCCCGCAAGGTATGAAATCGCAGAAAGTTTCCGGCATACAGCTTCCTTTGCGCTTTCTACGGAACTTCTGATAGCATAGGAAAGCGTGAAGCACTCCTCCCCTAACTTCATCACTCCCATATTTAAAGAAGTTTCCACCAGACCATCTACATCCACGCTCATTGCCTGTACACCGTTTGGCATTGCGAGAAGATATGCCCTTACTTTTTGTACACTCTCTTCTTTTAAACATTTCAGAAGCTGCTCGTCCTGCTCTTTTTCTTTGCTGACTGTTATCGTAACGCCGTCATCTTTTCCTGATAACTCCTTTTGTATCTGCTTTTCCATTTCCCTGACAATAGAAAAACAGGTATCCGTATCTTCCGGTTTTATTACAATACGGGCAGTAGTCTGCCTCGGAATGGCATTGTCGGCAAGTCCTCCTTCCAGACTGATAATTGAAACGGAAAGTTTTTGCAGCAAAGCATCCAGAACACGCCCCATCAGGCAGTTGGAGTTTCCTCTTTCTTTAATAATTTCCACACCGGAATGACCGCCGCGCAGTCCTCCCACCTGTATCTGGAGCACTGCTCCCTTTCGGGATTCCCACATCACAGGCAGTTTACAGTCTGCCCTTACGCCGCCTGCACAGCTTGCCAGCAAAACGCCCTCCTCTTCATTATCGAGATTCAGCATTCTTCTGCCTTGCAGCATGGACACATCAATTTCTCTGGCGCCATCCATCCCGGTTTCTTCCCCTACGGTCAGAATGACCTCTAAGCGCGGATGCGGAATTTCTTTGGCATCCAAAAGCGCTAACAGATACGCCACGGCAATGCCGTCATCCCCACCAAGGCTGGTTCCATCTGCAGAAATAAAATCCCCGTCTCTCACAAGACGCAGCGGCTCCGTCTGCATATCGATATCGCACGACTCCTCTTTGACCGCTACCATATCCATATGTCCCTGTAAAATCACTGTCTCTTCCGCCTCATAACCGGGGGCCGCTTCCTTGACGATAATAATATTTTTCCAATCATCCTGAATACAGTAAAGACTCCGCTCTTCAGCAAACGCTTTCAAGTAATCACTCAGTTTTTCCTCATTGCCTGAGCCGTGCGGTATCTTACATAGTTCTTCAAAAAAATGAAAAACCGGTGCCGGTTCTATTCCTGCCAATACATTCTTTTCCATTTCTGCCCTCCTAAGGTGAAAAATCCTTTCACTTTCTGAAATGATAAATGGAGAACAGCATTATGCTATCCTCCATTTTCATAATTTGTCTTATTTCTGATTTGCTTTTGCAAGTTCAGCCAATGTCTTAAAGCCGTCTGCATCATTTACTGCCATTTCAGCTAACATCTTTCTATTCATATCAACACCGGCATTCTTCAGTCCGTACATAAATTTGCTGTAAGAGATACCGTTCATTCTTGCTGCAGCGTTAATACGTGCAATCCACAACTGTCTGAACTGACGTTTTCTTTCTTTTCTGCCGGCATATGAGGATGTTAAAGCTCTCATTACTGACTGTTTTGCAATTCTGTACTGTTTTGATCTCGCTCCTCTATATCCTTTTGCAAGTCTTAATACTTTGTTATGTTTTTTCTTAGCGTTTACACCGCCCTTAATTCTTGCCATGTCTATTCTCCTCCTTACAGATAGGGTAAAATTTTCTTCATATTCTTAACATTCGTTGTATCCGTCATAGCAGGTTTTCTAAGATTCCTCTTATTCTTTGTGGTTTTCTTAGTTAAGATATGGCGTTTATAAGCTTTACTTCTTTTTAATTTACCTGTTCCAGTCACTTTAAAACGTTTTGCGGCTGATTTGCTTGTCTTCATTTTTGGCATTTTCAAAATCCTCCTGTATTTATCATTCATTCGATATCACATAGGGATACCGTTTATTTTAAACTGAGCCACACTATCGCTTCTCAGCTAAAAACATAGTCATGTTTCTACCCTCTACCTTAGGCGCTTT
>CAZKOR010000306.1:0-1103 GCA_964554405.1 uncultured Bacteroides sp.
AAATTTTCTGTCTGATAAAACGGGTCTGAATTTTTGAGATATTCTAATAACTCGTTGATTTTCACATCATCGGTCGGATATTCGAGATTGAAATAATTCTCATATAATCCGTTATCCAGAAATGTAGTGATTTTCTGCCCATCCGTCGTTATGTTTCTGTCATAGTGGCCTCTTTTCCCGCCGATAAAATCATCTTTTGTGATGTATACCGCAGTCACATCCGGCAGCTCATAATAAGGACGGCCTTTTTCCAGTATACTCATGTCAATGCCGGAAAGATAATATCGGGTTCGCTTAAACGGTGCAGGCTCCTTATACATCTGTAGTTCGACATTAATAAGATTCCCGGATATTTCTTCTGCTAAAATATCCAGTTCCACGGAATGAGTTATCAGATTCCGTATGACATACTGTGTTTTGACATTTTTTAAAACAATGCTTTCATCCTGTAACAGTATCCTGCAAAGTTCCTGACAGGCGCCGATGTCTTCAAATACTTTTCCGGCAAACAGATCACTTGTCAGGTTGAAGACGGATACTTTTTTCTTTTGATCTTCGAAAGTTTCGATAGTGCTTTTGTTATCCATAGTAACCTCCCTGTAAAAATGTGCAGGAAGGCTAACGGAAAAGCCATATAAAGCATTCACTTTAAAAATGGAACAACATTGTAACCTAAAAATCACAATGCTTTTCATTTCCACAGCAATCCTGCCAAACAAATGTGAATCTCTGGCAGAATCGCCTGAATATGCGCTGTATGATATTATACGCATACATAAGAATCAAGATTTGTTTTAATTTGTAACGTTATTGTAGCACGGAAGTATTTGATGTGCAATAGAAAATTAATAAAATAATAAACGAATTTACGTAAATGACTATCAGCGGCGACACAAAGCTGAAATTATGTTATATTATATGTAAGCATCCAGAACAATAATGAAGAATGAAATAAAATATGAATTATGTTCATTTATCACAAGATGTCGAAACTGCTGAAAATGTAGGAGTATTAAGGAGGTTACAATAAAATGACAGTAAATGAACTTAAAAACAAATTGGATGAAATAGGTGTTTCTCAAGATTTATATTCTATTATGATT
>CAZKOR010000306.1:1151-3876 GCA_964554405.1 uncultured Bacteroides sp.
AAGTAGGACAAAAGGTTTTTGAAACTGAAGAAGAAGCATGCGAATATTTTTATGGAAAGATGAAAAGATATTCGACGATTTAAAATTTATTAAATTTTTGAAAAGCGGGCAACCGCCTGACAAAAGAGAGCTATCATAACGATTCCGTTGACGAGGCGGAAAGTATCAAGATGTAAATGGCAGATGGCATAGACCTAATGGACAATTTGCCTCTAATGCAGAAGTTGGAATTACTTCGCCAACCAAAGTGTCAACGGGAAGTCACGGGAATATAATGAATATCCCTTTTGAATGGTGGAGAATGGTAAAAGGAGGACATGAGATGGGTGAACCTCAATATGGCTTTGCATCGGTAAGTATCAACTAGCTGCTATGTTTTGATATATAATATATCTTCTGTCTTTTAGTGATACTCATGGAATCTTCCGGCGCGTAATGTTAGTACAGGATAGCCGATTTGATTCAAGGGGATATTTTGGTTTTGATGGTCGTTTTCTGCAAAAAATAGCCACTTTCTGCAAGGAATATTGATGTTTTTTGAAAGTATGGTATTATTAAAATAATTGATAATAATCATGAAATAGATATAGAAAGGAACCATATACATGGGAGGAGGCGATTAAGATGAAAATTCAACAGCAACCCCCATCTTTTTATGAAAGAATTAATAGAATTAATTTGCTGGATACGGCAGAAAGCCAAACAACTCTTAAAAATATGAACGATGAACAAAAGCATTTGTTTATGACGGATGCGGTTAATGTAAAAATATCAGACGAAGGACTCGATGCATTACGGGAGAGGGTAAATGAATTACAGCCAGAGATAGATTATGACGATTTCGGTGAAGCGCATCCGGTGGAAACAAACGAGATTGAATTTGGCTATTATATGGCAATGAGACAGATGATGGGTCTGACTTTGGAAAAAAGAGAAAACTATGATGCGGAAGATGTCATGAAATCCATCATGGAAGCTTATGAAACTCTTTATAATCAGATTGTAGAGGAACATAAATATGGAGACCGTCAGGTTTCCTGTAAAATTATGGGAGATGTAACATTGACTCTCGAGGAGGATTTGGCCAAACTGGATGAAGCGTTTGAAAGGAATGTGGGAGACATAGAGGGGCTTGTTACTCGTACACAGACAAGAAGTATAACATGGCTTGAACATAGAAGTAGTATACAAACTATACAAAGTGGGAAAGAATATTGCGATATGGCTTTCTCAATGATGAGACTGGCTCGTGAGAACTTTTTAGCATTATGTGATGACAAAAACAACCAAAAGGGAGCAGCAAAGGGTATCATTTCAGATATTATAAATGAAAATGATGTTTTTATGGAGATGACTAAAGAATTGTTTTCAAATATTAACACGCGGAAAAGCTAATAGAGAAAAGTCCTCTTGAATTGAACTACGGTTTGATTCAAGAGGATTTTTGTTTTGGTGGTCTCTTCGGCTAACAGTTCTGTGTTATCTGAAAGTATGGGTAAAAGTATTGACAGTACCGGGGAATGGCGCTATGAATCGGGACACGCAAAATAACTGACAGAGGCGTAATAGAAACATACAGCAGTGTCGAAATAAAAACAATAAAGTATAAAATATCAGTGACAGACTGCTATCAAATGGCAGGAAAGGAGGAGAAAAAGCAGATGTTCAAAATTGCAATATGTGATGATGAAAACCTTTTTACAGAAGAATTAAAAGAACTGCTCTCCGGCTATATGATGGAAAAAGGTCTTGTTTTTGAAATAGATACATACAGCTCCGGAGAGGCATTGGTAAAATTGGGGATTGAAGTGGTACAGTATACTGTCGTGTTTTTGGATATAAATATGGAGAAGATTGATGGTATCAAGACGGCTGAGATGATCAGAAAAGCAAGCCGGGAAGTATTTATAGTATTTGTGACTGCATATGTAGATTATTCACTGGAAGGATACCGGTTAGATGTTGTAAGGTATTTAATAAAGGGCAATGCCAACTTTCAGAGTAAAGTTAATGAATGTATGGATGCCATTCTTGATAAAATGAATTATTCCGTGACAAAAAAGTTATTTGACTTTAAGGAAGGCAGAAAAGAAATATCACTGGAAAGATTATTGTATATTGAGAGCAATATGCACGTACTTGAGTTTCATGTAATGGAAGATGATATGAAAGTTTATACCATGTATGAAACATTAAATGTATTTGAAACCAGACTGGCAGAGAATGATTTTATTAGGATACATCAGAGTTATCTTGTGAATGCAAAACATATCAGGAATGTGGTACGTTGCAAAGCGATACTGACAAATGGGGTTGAGTTATCCATACCGAAAGCAAGGTATACAGAAGTTAAGAAAAAGTTTATAGCGTGTCGGGGAGAAGTGTAGATGTTTGGGCTAATGCGGAATGTACTGTTGATATTTATTGAAGCAACGTGTTGTAGGATTTTTTTTGAAACTTTTGGTGAAATACGGCGTAAAGGCTGGATTAATTTAATACAGGTTTTGTTGTTTCTTAGTAGTATGTGTTTTTATTCGTATGTATTATCTGAATATTTTGTAATAAGGCAGATTTTCGGCATTTTGCTGTTTTCAGTATTTATGTTTTGGCATGTTAAAATTAGCCTGAAAAAATCCTTTGTATTAGCTGTACTATTTGACGCATTGTTACTGGCAATGGATTATCTGATTTATTTGATTTGTAGATGGTTTTCTTTAAGTAGCGA
>CAZKOR010000307.1:0-3858 GCA_964554405.1 uncultured Bacteroides sp.
TATTGGTTAAGGGAAAGGCAGCTTATATGTTCGGTAAATTTTTCTATACGTTAAAAGCAAAGGGATTGCATGTTACATTAACGGAGTGGCTGACATTACAGGAAGCGCTTTCTAAAGGATTATGCAACAGCAGTTTAACGGACTTTTATTATACTGCAAGAATGATTCTTGTGAAGTCGGAGACGGAATTTGATAAATTTGACATGGCATTTGACGAAGTGTTTAAAGGTATCCAGTCGGAAAATGAAATCAGCAAGAATATGTTAAGGTGGCTGGATAAGTCGGATTTCATAGACGAGCAGCATGAGGAAATGCGTCATGTCATGAATGATGAGCAGGTGACTATTGATAAAGAGGATGTGGAACAGAAATTTAAAGACCGTTTGAGAGATCAGGATTCCGAGCATAACGGCGGCAGTTTCTGGATTGGCACGATGGGAAAAACCTCGTTCGGAAACACAGGCGGCAATATGGGCGGTATCAGGGTTGGCGGTTCTACCGGATATCAGTCGGCGTTTCAGGTTATTGGCGCCAGAAAATACCGTGATTTCAGGGATGACAGGATTCTGGACAACAGACAGTTTCAGATGGCGCTTAGAAAACTCAGACAGTTTTCTTCAAAGCTGGACATTCCGAAGACGGAACTGGATATTGACGGTACAATTGATAAGACCTGTAATAATGGCGGATGTTTACAGATTGTGATGGAGCGTCCGAGGAAAAATGCAGTCAAACTGTTATTGTTAATGGATTCCGGCGGCACGATGATTCCCTACAGCAATTTGTTAAACGAACTGTTTCAGTCGGTGCATAAATCGAATCATTATAAAGATGTAAAGACCTATTATTTTCATAACTGTATTTATTCCAAGCTGTATAAGACTCCGGAATGCGAAAACGGAGACTGGATTGATACGGAATGGATGTTCCGGAATCTGGACAGCGACTATAAAGTCATTATTGTCGGAGATGCGGCAATGGCGCCGGAGGAACTCTATTCTACAACCGGAAATTACAGAGGACCAAACGGCGGACTTTCCGGTATGGAGTGGCTGCAGCTCATGAAAAAGCATTATAAGAAAATCGTCTGGCTGAATCCGAAAATGGCGCCCGGTCACGCGCCTTGGCGTGAGGCGGAAACCGCAATTAAAGGAATGTTTCCGATGTATAAGCTGACTGTAAACGGTTTGAATCAGGCGATGGTGCGGCTGATGACGAATAAGGTGTAAGGGATATCAGCCTATCAGTTGCTGGACGAGGTAAGAGAATCAGGGGCTATGTGTCCAGATGATGATAAAAAAGTTGATTCCGAATATGTACGTAATGGAACCTGTAGCATTTTTGTGTTTGTTGAACCCTTGGGCGGACATTCTATACAAAAAATATCCGCCAGAGAAAGCATCAAAAGATCCAAGGCAATGCGCTAGGGTATGCAGTTGGATATAAGTCTGAGAAATAGAGCAAAAAGGAGAGAATATAGATGGAATTTACTTACTGTGCTTATACCGAATTAATCAGGCTATTGCAGGAGACGGGGTATGCGGTTAAGGGATATGATGATTATGCTGGGAGTGGACGATGTGTGATTTTACGGCACGATGTTGACAACAGCCTCGAAAAGGCCTTAGATATGGCTAGAGTTGAACATCAAATGGATGGGATCAGGAGTACCTACTTTCTGCTGTTGACAGGTAGCTTCTATAATGTTTTTTCATTAAAGGGTATGAAAATAATTGAGGAAATTCTGTCCTGCGGCCATGAAATCGGACTGCACTTTGACGAAGTCATATATCCAGAATTAATGGGAAATGCTGGAGCAATCAGGGAAAAGATTTCTATAGAAGCAGATATATTATCCAAGGCAGTGGGAAGACCGATAACAAAGGTATCTATGCACAGACCGAGTAAGAGCATTTTGGAGTCGAATCTGGCAATTCCGGGCATAATCAATACTTATAGCGAGAAATTCTTTAAGGAATTCAAATATCTGTCAGATTCTAGGCGCAGATGGCGTGAACCGGTAGAGGAGATTATACGCGAACAAAGCCATAAGAGATTGCAGATACTTTTGCACCCGTTCTGGTACAATGAAAAGGAGAAAGATATTAGGGAATCTATTTCGCTGTTTATAAATAAGGCTAATCTGGAGCGATATGATGAATTGAACGAAAACCTTTCAAATCTGTCAGAAATAATGGATAGAGACGAGGTTTATATTTAAATATTTAATTTAAAAGGAATTGCTTTTATGAATACATATATTTTAAATGCCACACTAAATGGGAAAATGCTTTCGGAATTGCTTTGCGAGAAAATGGATATAAAAGGAATAATTACTTTAAATGAAAACGGAAGAAGCAAAACACCGGAGTACTTTGATTATACTGAGTTCTGCAAAGAAAGAAATATACAATGCCTCAAGCTGGATACTTATAATTTCTCTGACGATGCGGATAAGGCTGTTTTGCAGAATCTTGACATCGATCTGATTATAGTTGCGAGCTGGCAGCGTCTGGTTCCGGCATGGCTGATCAGAAAATGTAGCATTGGTATCATTGGTGCGCATGGAAGCCATGAAGGAATTTCAAGGGGAAGGGGCAGGAGTCCCCAAAATTGGGCCTTGTTGACCGGTAAGAACAGATTCAGCCTTTCTATTTTTTGGATTGAGGAAGGAACGGATAACGGAACAATTATTGATACACGGGAATTTGAATATCTTCCGACGGATACCATATTGGTGAGCTATGTGAAAATTAACCTATATAAGGTCGATATGATATTAAAAAATATTGAAAACGGAAGAATACAAAGAAAAGAAGGAATTCCTCAGGAGAAAGACGGTCTTTATTTGCCGCAACGCAAAAAAGAAGATGGAATGATTGACTGGAATCGGGATGCGGTTGATATATATAATATGGTACGGGCATTGACAAAGCCATATCCGGGAGCATTTACGAAGTACATGGGAGAGGAATACAGCATATGGATAGCGCGGCCGGTTGTCACAGAAGCCATAAATTTATATGAAGAAAAAGAAAATGGAACTGTTGTGAGTATATTGGAAGAAAGTATACTGGTAAAATGTGGAAAAAATCTGCTTCTGATAGATGACTGCACTAATTTTGGAAAAATATATGAGGGAATGGTGTTTGAAAGCGCAGATTATAAAAAGCAGATGCAGACAATTATTGACAGGCATATGGAAAAATATGATACACATCTTTCCAGACTTATACTGGATGAAGTTGAGTAATCTGATTACCATGTAAGAAAAATGCGCTATTGTTGTGCTGAATAGGCTTCAATAGGTTTATAACTGCCCTAACATTGTATCAATACCTTGAGGGAAGCACATCTTTGCAGAAACTCCAGTCAGTCCCATCCAGAAGGATCGCTGGATGAACTTTTAGTCCCCAAAGGTACGCCGCATTATGGATATGTAAAAGCCAGAACCAGAACGATACATTGTTTCGGCGGAAAGAGGATTGTTTAATAATTTCTGGCTTGTAAGAGGTTTGGATAGATAATGGCTGTACCAACGTTTGATAAAACAGAAAAGAAAATATTTGTATGGGAGCCATGGTTTTTCATGGCTTTCGGTTTGTTTCATCTGCATAGAATATGGGGCTTAATAGACCGAAATTCTTATGCGGGGTTTTGGCTTGGTGTATTAGAAAATAAGGGCTTATTCTATTTTATATTGATGGGTATATTGGCGATGCTTTGTATTTTAGGAGTGATTACCTTTATCCAAAACCGGCATAACAACTACTGGTGGCGATGGATATACCTATTTGGCGGTGTCTATGTGTTATTTGATTTATTTGCTATTGCAGTTGGATTGGAATTTTGGAATAG
>CAZKOR010000308.1:0-3847 GCA_964554405.1 uncultured Bacteroides sp.
GGATAAATGGTACAGACGTTTATGTAGATGCTATATATCATCAGCTCCAAGATTATGAAAATATCTTTACAGACGAATTAAACCACTAAGAACCGAAAAAGCCGGTATGGAGATATAATTCCTTCCGGCTTTTGGTCTATTTCAATTTGCCCCACACTCTTTCTTTTAGATATATTACTTCATTTATAATATCAACTACTTTTATTTCATATAAGTAATTGATGCTCTCTTTAATTTTGTTCTGCTCCAAATCAACATTTTCTCTTTGTTTATACCACTCCTGCATGTCCCGGATAAATATTTCTTCCCCAATACCAGACTCATAAGCATCTTTTAAGTGTAGCAAATATACTGTCTGAGCCTCAATTCCGTTAAGTTCCTGTCTGGTGGCATTCCTGATAAATAAAACTGACACTATCAGCAATTGGATATAATTAAAAACACTTTCCGGTCTGCTAATAGATGCTGCAAATTCCAAACCTGCAAGAATTGCATTTTTCATATCAAGCCGGACATTTCCAAGGCTGTATACAGCTGGATCATGATTCAGGAAAATCATGCTCCTTATATCATCCTCTGGCAAGAATTCTATATAGTTGTCCACAATATTCTTACCTGCTGTCTCATTCACTCCACTGTTCCTGGCACAGTCTTGTAACTCCTTGCTGAGTAGTTCATCATACTTCAACGCCTGTTGTCTGTTCATGATTCCTCTCCTTAATCATTTCTTTCAGCCTTTCTCTCTGCTCAGTGTGTAATATCTTAGTCAGCTTTCCTCTTTCCATTTTTAGAATTGTTTGTATCTTGTATTCTTTATAGACTTCATTAAACCCCGCATATAATATATTTCCGTCTCGTGTATCGAAATCATATTCATCTCTATCCACAATCGCAAACAATCTGCCTTTCCTCTTTTTTAGAGTCGGATGTGTAGTATTGTAAAAATAAGTTTTATATAAGATTCGATCCGTATAATAGACCAAATCAAAAAAATCCATATAAATCATTGGTGCAAGATAGGTATATGGCTCTAAGACGATTCCCCTTCCCCCTTTGTCCATAATGATCTTTAAGACAATATCATATGCTATTTCATCTGCGTCAAATTCTTCTCTTTCTGGATGTTTATCAGTGTATTTTTTTCCGATACTGGCAAAATAAGCATGCGCTGTTTCATGAGCCAGAGTAAATGCCAGCACTGTCCAATAACAGTCTTCGGCAAGCTGCAACAGCTGTAAATCTCCAGCAACCATCCCCAGCATTTCCCGATTGGCATCGTCTCCTTGCATTTCACCCATAATAGACACATCATTCATCAAAAACAGCACATATTTATAACAATTTCCGTATACTTCAAGATCATCAAAATCTTTCGACCATTTGAGCATGGCAAGCAAAAAAGCCATCATAGTAGATTCAAATAATTCATCTACATGCACTACTGCCGGATTCTTTTGATCATTATATATATAGCTGTTTATCGTCCTCTGATAACGATTGTTCAACTCTATATTATCCCCTGTATATCCATAGTCCCGTAAAAAATAATCTTTCACCAGCATAAGCATATTGAGAGGATTATAGCGCCGCATATTTTCCCAAAGTTGCTCCTCGGTAAACTGGCCAGGAACAAAATGTGTTATCGTTTTTACACCCTTGGTGTCATCCCTAAGATTAATTCCCCCAGACTTATATAAATCATAATATGTGGGAACAGCATATTTCATTTTTTCGTCCTTAAAATCCATATTATTCTTATCTTGCATAAAATTTTGCCTCTCTCCAGCTATCCCTTAATTACTTCCTTAAGCAGTAATTTCTGCGCTCTTTCATTTTTTCGTATATAGTCCTCTCCAAAAAGGAAACACCTATATTGTATTTTGCTCTGACAAGACTCATTTCTTTTTCATAGGTATGAACTAAAGTAAAATGTCTTTCCACATATGACGGATAGATCATCGTCAGCCTTCCTGAAAAAATCAGGGTCAAAAACAAAACAGCATTTCCACTTCAAATAAATTTCTGCCTTGATTGTGGCCTAGTATTACTACTGTGCAGATTTCAAAATTTATTATATCATAAATTGAAATATGGGTAAATAAGACAAGATAAACTTATAAACTAAAATAAATGGCATTTCGACTCGAATGAACAAGAATACGGAAGCCATATTACTAAAAAAGCTATTTTCTTTGCCTTTTCAAAAAAAAAGAGGTATAATGATGTAAATTGCTTTAGAAAAATCGGAGGTTAGGACATGCCATACCCAAAACAGCTTATTACTTCCCTGTGTGACCAGCTTCAGGACACTCTGACTGACTTTTTTAATGTCGAGCAAAGAAAATACTTTTCAGAGTATACAGATATCAACAGCATGGTATCCGACACCCTCCGGGAATTTATTAAGGATGAAGCAGAGCTGGGCAGTGTACATAGCCAGCAGGTCAAAAACCGGCGCCAGAAAAGGAACCGTTGGATTACCGCATATAAAAATGCAATGTTGGAACACAGTATCACCGACAAATCACATCCACTGCATTTTATCCAGCAGGATTTTGATAATATGAATGCACGCAGCTTCATTAAACTTTATGACGCGCATTCCGTTGATGAGGCAGTTGCAATGTATGAATCACAGATGGACAAATGGGCTTCCAATGACAGAAGCCTTTTAATTGACTACCCTCTCATCATGACAAAAACCAAAAACCAGGTTGTTTCCAGCTTTCAGATTGACCTGATCATCAATTTGATTACCATAGTGATGACCTCCTATGACGGCAACATTGACTCTTACTTTTCCAAAAAGCCTACCCTGCTCATTGACAACCCCGTTTTTTCACCGAACAAATTTACGGTCCCGTTAAAGGCATCCCTTGATTCCTACGTGGCGGATCTGGTAGATTTTGACCGTGATAATACCGTGTTTCAGATGTTTATTAATCATAGTTCCGACAGTTCAGAGGAACTGCAGAAAGTCCGGGTATTCGACCAGAAAGACAACCAGATACTGATGACCCTGATAAATAATATTTCATTGGATTTTTATGAAAGCCGCCAGATAGCGATCGACGTGGGTACCATTGCCAAATCCATAAACAGCAGGCCAAACAAACACTTATATGAAGATGTAAAATCACGCCTGCACAACATGGCACTGATCAATTTCAGAATATGCGAGAAAGATACCCCAAACAAGCCTATCTATACTTTCTCATTTATTGATGAAGTATTGAACCAGCAGCGCGACAATAAGGAATACGTTGTGGTGACCTTTGGGCACGCATTGTATGAAGCCATTACAAAAAAGAAAATGATCTCTGTTACCTCAAGCAACTATAATTCTCTTACACTTGATATGAGCAAGCTGCTCTACCATAACCTGCAGAAAGAACGGATTGCCCTCTCTGCCTCCGTTAAACCCAATGCAGACGGGTATCTGCATAAAACCTATGATTACTCTTATTTCCAAAGGGTAATCCTTTTCAAAAGGAAGAAAAAAACAGATAATATCCTGTTGATCAAAGACACGCTGGATGAATTTGTCTCCAAGGGAATTGCCCTTGCAAAATATACATACGACCCTGAACGGGGACAGTTCCATCTATATTATTTCAGGCTCAGTAATGATGAAAAGGCAGACCTCATGAGCATGAGTGAAAATTCGGATGGGCTGCTGGAGTTTCTTGGGCAGGAACAAATTGAGCCGCTCAGCTAACAGGATTAGATTCAATAGCGGGAACTAAAAGGCTTCTTTCATGTTTTGATAGAAGCCTTTTATTATGCCAATCGGTTAATGCGCTGCATTGACTATGTCAGTCACAATATTGCGCATTATCCTGTTTAG
>CAZKOR010000309.1:0-3810 GCA_964554405.1 uncultured Bacteroides sp.
CTCTGTGGTTAAGTGCCGCAGTAAGGTCGGAGTATGTGCTAAGTGTTATGGACATAACCTTGCATCCGGCAGACCTGTTGATGTGGGAGAAACTGTTGGTATTATAGCTGCCCAGTCAATCGGTGAGCCCGGTACACAGCTTACAATGCGTACCTTCCATACGGGCGGTGTTGCCGGTGACGATATTACACAGGGTCTTCCCCGTGTAGAGGAACTTTTTGAAGCACGTAAACCGAAAGGACTTGCAATCATAGCTGAATTCAGCGGCGTTGCGACTATTAAGGACACGAAGAAGAAACGTGAAGTCGTGATTACCAATGACGAGACAGGAGAATCCAAAACTTATCTGATTCCTTACGGTTCCCGAATTAAGATTATGGATGGAAAGGAATTGGAGGCAGGTGATGAACTGACAGAGGGAAGTGTTAATCCTCACGACCTCCTGAAAATTAAAGGTATCCGTGCGGTACAGGATTATATGCTGCGTGAAGTGCAAAGAGTATATCGTCTACAGGGCGTTGATATTTCCGATAAGCATATCGAAGTCATTGTGCGTCAGATGCTTAAGAAAGTAAGGATTGAAAGCAGCGGTGATACGGAATATCTGCCGGGCACATTGGTTGATGTACTGGAATATGAAGATATGAACGACGCTTTAGTGAAAGAGGGAAAAGAGCCTGCTGACGGAAAGCAGATTATGCTTGGTATTACGAAAGCGGCATTGGCGACTAATTCCTTCCTGTCTGCGGCTTCTTTCCAGGAAACAACCAAAGTATTGACAGAAGCGGCAATCAAAGGAAAAATAGACCCGCTTATCGGATTGAAAGAAAATGTTATCATCGGTAAACTGATTCCTGCCGGAACAGGTATGAAGAGATACCGCAATACACAGTTAAGTACGGATGAGAACCTGCTTTCACGTCTGGCATCGGGAGACGAATTAAATGTTGATGACGGCTTTGACGAGGAGGAGTCGATAGAAGTGTCCGAAGAACCGGAAGAAGCTTTGGATGCAGATTTCGATGAGGCGGTTATGGACGAAGAAGTAGCAGAAGAAGCGGTAGAAGTAGTGGAATAATCCTGCTTTTGCCATAATTGGAGCGCAAGCTCAGACAGTGGAGCTTGCGCTTTTTATAGCATACAATACGGGATGGGGGATTATATGGAATACAAAGAGGAAGTATTTAAAGAAAGTACTAATCGTAAAACCATGTTGATATGGCTGACTTTATGTGTGATTCTCACAGCGGTATTTGCCGTTCAAATGCTCAGAGGACTCTGTCCGACGGGGTATTTTGCAGCTTTTGCGGCTTTTTGCTGGCTGCCTTTCTTCATTGGACTTATCGTTTTAAAGATAAAAGGAATGCAGAATGATATCTATAAGCATATCGTAGCAGTCGGGTTTGGAATCTTTTACATATTTTTAATGATGACAACCGGGTCAAATATTACTTTTGTATGCGTCCTGCCGCTTGTCGGGGTAACAATTCTTTATAAAGACAGAAACTACATTATACGATGCGGTATTTGTAATAACATAATCCTTTACATTTCCATTTTTAAAAACTACACATCAGGTATGAACACGTCTACAGATATCGTGTGCTATGAAGTACAGGTTATCAGTATGCTGATATGCTATGCAAGTTATATTCTTTCTGTCACCCAGATGAACAAATCGGATGATGTATATAAAAATTCAGTGGAAACGAATCTGAATAGAGTCATTACGACGGTAGACCATGTGAAAAAAGCAAGCAATGCCGTTGTAGACGGCGTCAATGTTGTCAGGGATTTAGCGGATGAAAACAAGGACGGCGCTCATTTAGTCGTTCATAATATGGAGGAATTAAACGAAAAGAACAGCGTTTTATACGAAAAAACAATGTCTTCCATGGATATGACATCCGATATCAATACACAGGTACAGAATGTATCAGGGCTGATTGATGAAATGGTACATTTAATCAATGAATCCGTTACTCATGCCGGCGAAAGTTCCGAAGAACTGGCAAGCGTGGTAGAGTCTACCAATGTGATGGCAAAACTCTCTTCTGAAGTGGAAAAAGTTCTTATCGACTTCAAAGATGAATTCGTGATGGTAAAAGAAGAAACCGGAACCATTAACGGCATCACATCCCAGACGAATCTGCTTGCGCTGAATGCTTCTATTGAGGCGGCAAGAGCGGGAGAGGCAGGAAAAGGTTTTGCTGTTGTAGCGGAAGAAATAAGAAGCTTAAGTATGGAAACTCAAAGTTCTTCCAGTCGTATCAGAGAGGCGCTGGAGCGTTTGGAAGAAACAGCGGATAAGGTTACACAGTCTGTTACCGAGACTTTGAAACTGATTACGACGATTACGGAAAAAGTAGAACAGGTCAACCGAAGTGTTGAGGGTATTACTACCGATTCGGCACAGTTAGGTGATAATATACAGATTGTTGATTCAGCCGTAAAAGATGTCAAGAGCGCTAACCAGAATATGGTTGATAACATGAAACAGATTTGTGATGTTATGGAAGTCATGACACAGCGCATCGAGAATGCGGATACGACGACAAAATCCATGCTTGGCAAATATGTGGAGACATCTACGAATGTAGAAAACATCGGTAAAGTTGTCGGTGATTTGCTGGAAAAACTTGGTGAAGGCGGTTTCATGGGAATGAAAGACGTACGGCCGGGTATGAAGCTTTCCATGTTTATAAAAGGAGCAGGTAATACCGAGACGGAATATAAAGGCGAGGTACTGGAGCGGAAGGACAGCAGTGTAACGATATCGTTAAAATCTGCAGATGGCGGGACAGTACATCTGGAAAACGGCATGAGAAACTACCATATGCAGATTGTAGTGGACAATGTGCTTTATAACTGGAAAGAGGTTAAGGTTTCCGATGCACAGGGCAAAGGCAATAACTGCTATGTCATTACGGTAAACACCGACCCTGCCGTTGTAAACCGCAGAAAATTTGCCAGACTTGACCTTGATAACGCATGTACGATAACAGTAAAAGAATCAGGAAAAAGTTATCGCGGCAGAATGATTAATATCAGCGCAGGCGGATTTGCATGTAATATTGTATCCGGAGATGTCGGAGATATCAAGGGAGAACAGGTTGAACTGTCTATTGAAGACTTTGTATTACCGGACGAGAGTGTATTAGAAGGTTCCGTTATCCGGACGAACCGGAATGATAACGGAAGCATTATGATAGGCTGCCGGATGTTAGAAGATAATACGGCAATCAGAGACTACATTAAGCAGAATAGCAAAAAGGAACGGGCGGCTTCGAAGAAATAAAAAAATGAAAAAAATGTATTGACAACGCATTTGCAGGCAAGTATACTATTTTAGTGTGCACGCAAATGCGTTTTTTTCGTGCGCAAAAAGATTGAATAAACCATACAGGAGGTGAAAAGAATGCCAACATTTAACCAGTTAGTCAGAAAAGGACGTCAGACATCTGTTAAGAAGTCAACTGCTCCTGCTTTGTTGAAAGGTTACAATTCCCTTCATAAAGCGGTAACGGATACTGCTTCTCCGCAGAAGAGAGGTGTCTGCACAGCTGTAAAAACAGCAACTCCTAAAAAGCCTAACTCAGCTCTTAGAAAGATTGCCAGAGTTCGTCTTTCCAACGGAATCGAAGTAACAAGCTATATTCCGGGTGAAGGCCACAACTTACAGGAGCATAGCGTTGTTCTGATTCGAGGCGGCAGGGTAAAAGATTTACCTGGTACAAGATACCATATTATCAGAGGTACTCTTGATACGGCAGGCGTTGCCAACAGAAAACAGGCTCGTTCCAAATACGG
>CAZKOR010000310.1:0-3808 GCA_964554405.1 uncultured Bacteroides sp.
TCTGAAGATATAGGATTGCCATATGAATTTATAAAATTTTCTAAAAGTACAGTATAGTTATATTTCAACAGCGACAAATTTCTTGAAGAATTTATAGAATTCCTAAATGAACATAAAGAATACAAAATTTTTATTGCCAGTGATAACGATGTAGTTATTTCTTCAATGATGGTATATGTAATACCAAAAACACCTAAACCAAATAGAAAACAACAATATATTTCTTATTTAACTAATGTATATACATTAAAAGAAAATTTGGCGGAAGAAGACTGTGAATTAATATTTGTATGGCCGAGTGAGAATTCTGTTAATTGGTATTCAAGAAATGATTTCAAACAGGAAAATGAGATTTTTGAATGTTCTTTGTAAAATTAAGAGATAGAAGCAAATCGGAATTTGAGGAGATATGGATTATGTCAAAAATAATATGCAAATGTGGAAATATTTTACTCGATAGTGCAGACAATCTGCCTTATAAGGGTTATATTATTTCCGATAAAGAGCGGTTTAAAATGTACGATTTAGTTGATGAACTAATAGAAACAGACAATACTCAAAAAGAATCTCTCATGATGACATTTCGCAAAAATGTTTCTATAGGAAAAAGTTATATTCGATTAAAAGAAGTATATCAATGTCCACAATGTGGAAGGATTCTTATTGAAAATATTCCAGGACAGTATTACTTTTTTTGGCCAGAGGAAAACAAAAAAAGAGATCTTCTGGATTATGATGGTGAAGAAAAAGTAGAATATATTTAATGAACTTCTAAAAGTATAACTTCCGATTTGTCTAAATAACCATTACCACAATCATAACTGAATAAGTAACACAGCGTCAGAGCGTATAGAAAAGTCTATGCGTTCTATTTTCATTCGGTATGTGCGTCAGCAGTATACAATGTACTTTTCGGACGAGCAGATAAAAAGTCTTTTGGCGGGAAAAAGAAGCAGGTAGATTGATTAATGTGATTGTGATATGATGTTACCAATACGAATGAGAGTTTGGAGGAATCGAGCGCATGAAGAAGATTGTAGGAATTACTTTAACGGTAATAGGAATCGTGGTGACGGCATTAAGTCTAATCCTAAAAATAAAAGGACAGATATCAGTGTCTGTCATTGGCGGGGCAGATGGTCCGACTTCAATCTTTCTTGCGGGTAAGGTTGTAGACAATTCAGCGGTAACAGGAATTATTGCGGGTATTGTATTGCTTGTGGTCGGGATGTTTGTGATTGTAAGAAAAAAATAAATTACCGATTGCCAGATTAAGAGTATGCTGGAGGGAAAAAGACTCTCGTTAAAGGTTTAAAGGGAAAGAAAGTCACAGGGTTTCAGTATAAGATAAAGCTTGAATTTCCTAAAAAGAAGAAATAGTGGGGAATAAGGAGGAAGAAACAATATAAGAGAAATTATAGAAACAAGAGTGTGGTTGTGGTAATCTATCAGTAATACAAATCGGGGTTTGTGAAAGGAGATTTTTATGAATCGTTTTAAAAGATTACTGATACTTGTATTTGCGTTGTCCGTCAGTGGAGGATTGACATATATATTTGTGCCGAATTTTGAGCCTGTTAAGATGATTATTCTTGCTATTGTAATCTTGATAGGGAGTGAAATCTTTTACCAAATTGATAAGTTCTTACCTTATAGGAGTAAATAACAAATTCGGGGTTATGGAGGTATGATATGACTTACAATGCTATAAATAAATTGATTGTTACTGCTGAATCATTGGGAGATGAAAGTTTTTGGGAGCAAGAAGGAGAATTTTTTCTGCTGTTTTATAACAGGTTTAAGAACACGCCGTTTATGGACATTCCGGACATTGCTTTTATGTATATGGAAATTAGTAATTGGAAGGGAATGAGTGCCCGGTGTGGGGTCTGGCAATATTACGAGAGCGGAGCGTTCCAAAAGGGGAAATTTGAAAGGGTGTTGTCTTTCCTAAAAGCAAATGGCGAAGAGGAAATGGCAGATTTTTATGCGTGTGGCATACACGATTATGCAAATGAAAGGTATCAGAACGGCTCTGATTACCCAGAGGAATGGTTTGATGAAACGGAAGAAATAGACGAATGGATAAGAGATAATGAGGGATACATTTTTAAGTGGATGTATGATTTGATTTTGGAACATAAAAGCGAAGTATTAAAGTTTGGAGAAAATTAGATTTATAAGAGAAAATTCCGGTTTGTATATTTATGGAGGTTATATATTGTCCTGCTCTGTTTACTGGGCGTGTCGGTCATTTACTTTGCCATGTCGTATACAGGAGTAAAAATTGGCACCACCAATATTTGGGACGAAAAGCCTCAAGAAATAACGGTACAGCTGAGTAACGGTGAAAGCTATGAAATCACAAAAGAAACGTTTGTGATCGACCATGACCAGTTCCTGCCGGAGTATTCTGTTGTGGACTATCCAAACATAAAATTTTCGGATGAAGCCATAAACGATAGGTTGGGCGAAAAAATCAATCGGATATTCTATGAAACGGCAATGCTTAATTACGATGATGAATTAGGACAGGAAATCAATGCGGAATATGCTTGCTATTATTATATAGTAAATGCGGATGAAGATTATATCAGTATTTTTTATGGTAGCACGTTTGGCGCTGGCGGAGGTCACACCAATAGCGACTATGCCGTTACCGTATCGCTTGCTGATGGGAATGAGGTGTCGCTTGCTGATTTCATGGACATTGACGAGATCGGGCACAGGCTTTCAGACTACAGAGGAACGGTTTATGTGACTTGGGAAGGCTATATAGATCTATGGCTGGAAAATAAAGAAAAGCTTATTGAAGAGTGGCTGGGAGATGAAAGATCACCTTTGCATGGCTGGTATCTATATGAAGGAAGAATCGGATTCTTTTTTAAGTTTCATCAATGCAATCAAGAGAATTTCTTCATGGAGTTCTTTGGCATCATTGACATTTTCTGATGTTTGTAATATATGGAATATTATGAGCGGGAGAAACCGATATGGAATTTTTAAGCGAAATAGTAGAACATTGGGAAGAATGATTCCGGACAATATGTCTATAACAAATAGAGGTGGTATTTTGTATAATGGGGAATAAAAGAAAAACGTAACTGTTCAGAACCCTGTTCCTCACAGTTACAGAAAAACAACACTATATATGTTCTTATGTATATTAATATGATTTCTCTCGGGCACAAATTAACCAATACTGGAATCGGCGCACTATATGGCACACAGGTTGACCGGTTGGACAGCTACTTGAAAGAGGAACCCTACGACTAGAAACAGAGCGCGGCGCAGAACCTTTTTCAGGCAGGATTAGGGCAGGTTTTTAGATAGTCCATTTACCTGACCAGACAGTACTGGTCTACAGACAAAAGAGAGGGGTGGCTCGGAAAAGGATGGCATTTCTCTTGTCCGAACGATTTGATGATTTAGTGTTCCGGATTGATACGCTGTAAAGAGACGAAAGAGGAATGCTTGCTTCTCAGGATTATATTTGCATTTTTGAAGAAGAGAATGTTATAGTTGGAGTTATTATACCGGATGGCTGCAGACAGGTATATGGAGAGATACTTGAGAGGTTGAAGATTTTTTGCGAATAATTCAATAAATTCCGGCTTGTAGAATTGAAAAATATAGGCATATAAATGTTTTATTGATAAAAAGTGTGCTATAAATGATTGCTGGATTGTGTGATACATGGTAAGATTAATATACGGGAACAATCGTGTCACTGCAAGGTGTTGACCTCTCATTACAAAAGATGGGAGGTGGTGCGGATGAAATTTGATTTCAAAGACCTTATGTCTTT
>CAZKOR010000311.1:0-3808 GCA_964554405.1 uncultured Bacteroides sp.
GCAATACTCTTGGATGTGCAATGCATTTTTAACATCAGAACCTCCACCTCTTTTATTTAAATCCATAACTGCATAATGGATTGTTGCATCTGAATTAGACATTTCATTTATTCCAATTTCTGCAACGACTTTGTATATGGCAGAAGTCCGTTCTCTCATCTTCCCTAGCCAATCATCATAACCGGTTTCATAATATTTTCGATAATCATCTATGTTGTTTGGTTTTGGGTTAAATTTGGCAGAATAGGCATCATCATTAGCTTCATTTGAAATAAATAGCACTTTTCTTTTTTCATTAGCGAAAACAGCTTCATCAATAATCCCATCTCTCCGAAAATGGCTTTTTGTAATATTTTTACCGCCCTGTGTTCGTTCCCACGAAAAATTTGGCTCATTTTCTTGCGCATATTCCCATTCAATAAAAAGCTGTTCTAATTGCTCTGATTTCGATACCATGCCCTTATCCTTTTTTCAAATGTAAATTTAGTTTAATCTTAGCACAATCATATTGTTTTTGCACGATTGATTTTATCATAATAAAAAGGAATTTATGCTTCACAAATTTTGAAAAAAGTTAACGAAATTTGTATTTCGAAATGAGAAGCTGTGATATGATAAGTACAAGCGTAGCAAGCTGCATATATGAATTGTTATGTAAACTACGCTGAGCTATGGAGGTATATCATGTGGAAATGTCCAAAGTGCGGAAGAGAATTTAAGAAAGAAAACCAAAGTCATTATTGTGGAGAGAAACCGAAAACGATCGAAGAATATATTTTATGTCAGAACAGTGAAAAACAAGCTGATTTGTTCCTTATACGAGAGACTTTGCAGCAGGCATTGCCGGAGGCAGAGGAACGTATTTCATGGAGTATGCCGACATATTGGAAAAATCATAACATTCTCCATTTTGCCGCATCGAAAAAGCATATTGGCTTTTATCCCGGACCTGAAGCAGTAGCGGAATTTGAAGAAGAACTGAAAAAATATAGTGTGGATAAAGGAACCATACGCATTCCATATGGAAATGTTGATACTGATTTAATTAAGAAAATAGCACAGTGGTGTTGGGACACAGGGAATCATGCATAAAGATAAAAGTGAAAGGAAGAAAGAGCAATGAAAAAAATAAGCCAGGAAGCTGAAAAAATAATGGTGGAGCGCTTCGGAAAAGATACGATTATTGCGCTTGCGACAATAGAAAACGGGATACCTTATGTGCGGAGCGTAAATGCGTATTATGAAAACGGCGCATTTTATGTTATTACATATGCGCTTTCTAATAAAATGAAACATATAGGAAGTAATCCTACTGTCGCAATAGCCGGTGATTGGTTTACGGCACACGGAAAGGGCATCAATCTGGGATATTTGGGGAAAAAAGAAAATGAAGCGATCGCTGGGAAGCTGAAAACTGCTTTTGCAGAATGGATTGACAATGGGCATAATAATTTTGATGACGAAAATACGATTATCCTTTGCGTAGAATTAACGGACGGACTATTGCTTTCACATGGCACAAGGTATGAGTTCTAAGGATAATTACAGAGGCAAAAATATGCGGGAAGATATTTTAGAATATTTGCAAAATGAAATATATAATAGATGCCAAAGAGACACGAATAAATTTGGGATGGGATGTTACTATCATATTGTCGCAGTGGTTAAAAATGCGGAAATTCTGGCAGAAAAATATGGAGCAGATAAAGAAATTATTATGATAGCCGCTTGGCTGCATGACATTGCTTCTATTACAGATTATTGTTTGTACGAACTCCATCATATACATGGAGCGGAAATGGCACATGCCATTTTAAAAGAATTTGATTATGATGATAAAAAAATTTCATTGGTGCAGGAATGTATTAAGAATCACAGAGGCAGTGTAAATCTTGAAAAAAATAGTCTGGAAGAATTATGCGTTGCTGATGCCGATGCAATTTCGCACTTTGACAGTGTGCCAAGTCTATTGTATTTAGCTTATGTTCAAAAAAGCATGGAAATTGAAGAGGGAAAGGAATTTGTAAAAGATAAATTAACAAGAAGTTTTCAAAAATTATCTACGGAAAGTAAGAAATACTATCAAAATAAATATGAAAAGGTTATGGAAGTTTTGAACTAGCGTGAGAGATTAAAAATGTATGAAGAAAAGAATATAGCGGCAGCGAAAAAAGGATTTGAAGCAAGTTTTGAAGAAGGAAAGCTGTATAACAGGCAGACGCAGGACGCCGAACACCTGAACCGAATGATTGAAGCGTTACATATTCAGGAAAATAGTACAATATTAGATTTAGGAACCGGAACAGGCTATGTTTCTTTGGAAATTGCGCGAAGATATAAAAATGCCAATATTATCGGATTAGATATTGTTGAAAAAGCATTACAAGGTAATCGTGACAGGGCAGAAGAGCAGAACTTAAATAATGTTAAGTTTGTATCGTATAACGGCATAGACTTTCCCTTTGCAGATAACTTTTTTGATTTGGCTGTGACCAGATATGCACTGCACCATTTTCCTAAAATCGAGCATGCTTTTCAGGAATTGGCAAGAGTGATGAAAACAGGCGGACAACTTGTAATTGCAGACCCTACGCCGAATGAAGATGATACAAATCGATTTGTAGATGCTTATATGAGAATAAAGCTTGATGGGCATATAAAGTATTATACAAAAGATGAATTTGAACAATTGGGAACAAATGCCGGTTTTTCCTTATCAGATGCGTTTCAGACAGAAATTACATTTCCAAGATTAATAGATACTGACATGTATCGCACTATTATGGATGAATATGATAAGGATATTATATCAGGATATCAGGTACACAAAACACAGGATGGAAAGTATATCTATATTACGCAAAAGGTGTGGAATCTTGCTTTTAAAAAGATATAACAGAAGAAAAACAGAAATATAAACAAAATTCAGTTAGACAAATTGTATAATTGATTTCAGAGACCGAAAGACCACATATCCGGCTTTTAATTCAAGGGCATTGTAGAAACGAGATAATGGAAGTATGAATGATAGAAGAGAGTTGGTATCTGCTCCTTTAGCTTTAGCCGGACTTCTTGCTTGGAAGAATTGCTTAAATAAAAAATTTATTTGAGGTAAGATTACGAATGATTACATTTAAAAATTTAGAAACGGAAGATACAGAAAGTTTTTGGAATTTGCTGAATGCTCTTGATAATGAAACAAATTATATGATGTACGAACCAAAAGAAAGAGAGCAATGTACTAATATTCAAGAATTGAAAGATGATATGCAAAACAATGTGATTAATGGGGATGATTTCCTGCAAATTGCACTGGATGGTAATAAAATGATAGGATATATACGTGCAGAAAAGGGGAAATTTAATAGAATTTCACATACTGCATATATTGTCATAGGTATATTAAAGGATTATAGCGGCAAAGGTATTGGAACAGCTTTCTTTAAGAATTTGGATAACTGGGCAAAAGAAAATGGTATCATTCGTCTGGAACTTACGGTTGAATGCCGCAATAAAGCTGCAAGACATTTGTATGAAAAATGTGGGTTTGAAATTGAGGGAATAAGAAAAAAGTCAATGTATGTTGAGGGAGCTTTTGTTGATGAATATTATATGGCAAAAATTTTGTGATTTCCGATTTGTCTGGTAATTAATTAACTCTCTTATGCAAATCGAATCTTTAGATTTGGATAAAGCGAGATATGGGGAGATTATGAATGGCGGTAAAGAATAAAAAGCATGGAAAAATTATATCAGAAACAGAGCGTCTTATTATGAGAGAAATGGTGCAGTCTGATTTTGATGCACT
>CAZKOR010000312.1:0-3807 GCA_964554405.1 uncultured Bacteroides sp.
ACAATAACGAAAGGATACCTATTATCAGACGTTTTGTTTCCTTTATCGAGGCGTCCACTGCAGAGTTAGAGGAAATGAATATGAAGCTTGCTTTAACCTCTGTTACGGATGGGTTAACGAGGCTTTATAACCGTGCGGAGATTGAGAGAAAAATCCGCAGAGCTTTGGATAAGCGCAAAAATCAGGAAACAAGTAACGATATTTCATTGATTATGCTGGATATTGATAATTTTAAAAAGGTAAACGATATCTATGGGCATAAAGAGGGAGATCACGTGATTCAGGCGCTGTCCGATGTTCTCAGAAATACAACGGAAGGAGTACACTCCTGTTCTCTCGGACGTTGGGGCGGCGAAGAATTTATGATATTGCTGTCGGATAGTAATGCGGATGACGCTGTAGCACTGGCAGAAAAAATCCGTCTGGAGTTTTCTTCGGTATCATATGAAACTGCCGGATGCCAGACAGTCAGTATTGGGGTAACACAGGCAAAGGATGAAAATGCCGACACACTTTACAACAGGGTAGACAAGGCTCTTTATATGGCAAAGGCAGCCGGAAAAAATCAGGTTGTACGATTGGATTAGAGAGAAAGGTATGGGGGATTAGCATGAGTGATGTTTTCAATAATGAATTGTTTGAAGCGTTTGCGTCGGCATCTGATAATGTTTATATCTATGTATGCGATATGAAGACGGATATTTCTCGTTGGTCCAAAGCGGGTGTGAATTATTTCGGGTTGGAGGGGGAGTACCTGAAGGAGGCGGCGAATGTATGGGCACAGCATGTGCACCCGGATGATTTGAAGGTTTATGTGGATGACATTGAAGGTGTGTTTTCCGGCAAAAATAAATATCATAACTGTCAATACAGGGCACTGAATAAATCGGGCAGCTATGTATGGGTGGAATGCAAGGGCAGCGTGATCAGGGATGCGGAAGGAAATCCTATCATTTTTGCAGGGCTAATGACAAGAATAGATGGGCAGAGCAAATACGATTCCCTTACCGGACTTTTGACAACACATGAGCTGCATCATTTCGACTTTGCTTCACAGCCCGGAATTGCCCTGTTGATCGGGATGGATGGATTCCGGAAAATTTTAAGCAACTACGGATATAATATTGGGGACGAGCTTTTGATTAAATTTTCGAGGGAGATAAGCAGTTTATGTAATCCCGGATGGAAAGTGCTGCGGTTTAGCGGGGATGAATTCCTTGTTATTGCTTTTGCCTCCAATCTGCAGGAAGTGACGGATTTTTATGAGAAAATATGCCGGGAAACGGATATTGTGAAACTGGAAGACGGGCGGAAGGTTGGAATTTCCATATCAGCCGGCGGAGTGTTTTTCCCGCAGGATGGGGATAACAGAGAAGTTCTTATTAATAAACTGGAGCACTCCCTGGAGTATGCCAAGAATAACCAAAGAGGCAGCATGGTGCTTTTTTCGGACGAAATTGCCGAAAAGCATGAGAGAGGACTGGTTCTGCGGGAAGATTTGAAGCAGTGCATTAAAAATGATTTTAAAGGATTTGAATTGTTTTTCCAGCCCTTTATCGATCCGGATACAGGCACGATTGCAGGCTGTGAATGTCTTCTGCGCTGGAAGGGAGAAAGAATCAAAGATTCTTATCCCATGGAGTTTATTAAGGTTTTAGAGGATTACGGCGATATTCATGAAGTAGGCTTCTGGGTGATGGAACAGGCCATCAGACAGCAGGCAGTATGGCGTGATACATATGGAGAACTGAAGATAAGCTTTAACGTATCCTATCAGCAGTTTATGGACGATGCCTTTGAAGAAAGAGCGATTTCCTGTGTAAAAAAGTACGGAGTAGATCCGAAATACATCATTATAGAGCTTACGGAAAGCTGCCATGTAGAAGCTCCAAAAGAGCTTGCAGCAGCCTTTGGCAGGTTGCGGCAGCAGGGCTTAAAAATAGCGTTGGACGATTTTGGAACAGCGTATGCTTCTATGGAGATGTTAAAATGGCTCCCTGTGGATTATGTTAAAGTGGAGCATTCTTTTATCAGGGAACTTGCGCAGCCGGGACATGACATAGATTATGTGATTGTTGACAGTCTGTTGGAAATGTGCAGGCGCTTAGGATATGATTCTATTATAGAAGGCGTGGAGAACAGTAAAGTGGCGGATATCGTGGGAGGTTTACATGCTACGCTGCTACAGGGATATCATTATTCACGTCCTGTCTGCCGGAATGATTTTGAAAAGCTGCTGGAGGAAGATAGAAACCAGCGTAAGGAACAGTTATAAAAACTTTGTATAAGAATATATTTGAGGAGTGAATCCTCTAAAAAATGCGCATGGTGGCAGATTAAAAAGCATCATGCGCATTTCTGTTAATATAGAAATAATGTGTACAGATATTTACTGCCGGCAGAGGTATGAACTGTGCAGCTTGGCACTTGGTATTTGCAGCTTAGGCAGCAACATCTTGAAACGAAGGCAGACAATAAATATAGTATGAGTATAGATTTTAAAAATAAATAAAGGATCAGAGATTCATATGAAAATACGATATCAAAGGGAACCTTCCTTAAAAGAGGACTATGTAGAAGTACATTTTCGGGAAGAGTCCGAAAAAATAAAAACAATACGTGATTTTTTTACTGCATTCCAAAGTATTGCCGGAAAGAAGGGAAATGATATTCATAAGCTTCATCCGGAGAGTATTTATTATCTGGAAGTGGTAGATAGAAAACTTTTTGCATATCAGGAAAAAGAAGTTTATCTGTTGGAATACAGCCTGCAGCATTTTCTGGAATGCTTTGAAAACTATGGCTTTGTACGAATCGGGAAATCAACCGCAGTCAATCTTTATAAAGTGAATCAGGTAAAAACGGATCTGAACATGAGGCTGCGGCTGCTAATGGATAATGGTGAGATTTTGATCTTAAACAGAACTTATAAAAAATCTTTTTTGGACGCTTTATATCATATTCGGGAGGTGGGTTATGAAAATCATTAACAGACAAAACTTTTGGAGTGTTGTATGCATAGTCTTTACACTGCTGCTGTTTAGTAAAATTTTACTGGAACTTGTGATGCGAGGGGATTTTGGCAACTATCAGGTTAACATATTGATTATGTTTGTACTCTCTCTTTTGGCAACTTTCGTATTATCACAGTATTATCGTTTTCAAAAATATCCGCTGCTGGTTGTTATCCTGGGGCAGTATATATTGTTGATTGCCGTTGTTATGTTTATAACATGGATAGGTGGCCGATTTAATGAGCTTCATAAAAATGCTTATCGGGATATGTTTTTGTCTTTTACGATTCCGTATATCATAGGAGTCATTATTTATTATGCAGCAGTTTTCCATGAAATCAAATCTGCCAATCAGGCATTGAAGGAGATAAAAGAACATTATAAATAGAACAGAGAGGAAAGGGAAAGCATGAAGGAAAAAAAAGAAAACGGGAAAAAGAAGATTACAGGCGGGGATTATCTTACCCTTGGAATATATGCTTTTGCGGGACTTGGCATGGAAGTGCTTTATGCCTATTTGCTGGAGCCTGTATTATATGGCGCGCCTATGCAGGAATGGTCAAACGCACAGATCATTATACACTGGATTCTGACTTGTATTACATGGGGAATGTTTGCCTTTATCCTGATTAAGAAATCCAGTGAAAAATATCATTTTCAACTTCTGGAAAAAGGAAAGGCAATGAAATTATGGCAATATGGCTTATGCGTTCTGTTTATCCTGCTTGCTTATGTCGTTGATTATATAGTATGGGATGGGTTCAAGGTGTATTTGGAGTATGTGAATAAGGGG
>CAZKOR010000313.1:0-3794 GCA_964554405.1 uncultured Bacteroides sp.
GGAGCAGATCATCAGCCTGTTCCAGGACAGGGAAACTTTAGTCTGCCAAGGATGGATACTGAAAAAAATGGGAGGTCGTCTTTTAGTCTACCCGCTGTATTATAAGTACTCATAGGGGAATATCCCGGACAATATACGAAAATGCGAGGAAATCAGCCGCCAGGACGGGCTGGCCTGTGTATTCCGTATTGTGGAACATAGCAATTAAGGAAATAAATAAATGGAAAAGTATTCACGCTGTCAAATCCGCTATTCACGCTATCGGCATTAGCTAATCTTCCGGTAGTTTCGATATATAAGGTGAAGCCAAAGGAGGTGGGTGAGATAAAAATTGCAATTTGTGATGATGAAAAGAATATAAGGTCTTATATCCATTCACTTATCAGAAAACAGGATATGGAATGTGAAATTACAGAGTACGCATCTGCTGATGAATACCTGTCATGTGGAATGGAACACGATATACTTTTTTTGGATATTGAGATGAAGGATTCTGCATCCGGCATGGATGGTATGAAAATGGCAAAGAAAATAAGGGGTATGGAACTGATCAGACAGCCGATTATCATCTTTGTTACGGGATATGAAAAATACGTCTATGCTGCTTTTGATGTAGATGCGTTCCAATATCTGTTAAAGCCCATTGATGAACAGAAATTTGCAGAAGTTTTTAGTCGTGCAGCAGGGCAGATTTTATTTGAAGCTGAACAGAAAAGGAAAACATTGGCTATTCAGTGTGGAAGCGAAAGCAAAGTCATACCATTAGACAACATTTATTATCTGGAAAGTCGAAATCATAAGATAGTTCTGCACTTACAACAAGGAGAATTAGAATACTACGCTAAAATCGGAGATTTAGAAGAAGAACTACGAGGGCAGTTTTTTCGAATACACAGAGGATACCTTGTTAATTTTGCCTATGTTGAGGGTTATGACAGGACAGAGGTCATGCTTATAAATGGAGACAGACTGCCTCTTTCCAAAAAATATGATGATTTTGCGGCAGCGTATCTGCGGTTTATGCAATGGGAGGGATAAATTTGAGTGAAACAGGATTTATGCTGTTGCAGAGCATAGAATCGGGAATGGAGATATTTTTATATGCAATCTGTATGGCGGCTTTTTTCTATCCATTTATAGCAGAGAAAAAGGAATGGAGGGCAGTCAAACTAAAAAAGAGTTTTATTGTATTTCTGACTTATGTATCAATGTACTTAATTGGCATGGCAGCTTCTATTTCTAGTTGGTTGTGCATGGCGCTTGTTATTATTTTGTTAGTGGCGGTTTCCAAATTTACAGGGATAGATAAGAAACTTACATTCTTTTTAGGCATACTGTTTTTCAGTATTCGGAATATGAGTAGGTTAATCATAGAAAGCATATATTATGTCTTTATCGTGAAATTTGCAGAGGACATAACTGAAATAAATACGATATATGACAGTATTATTATAAGTGATTTCATTGTTATGGCACTGCAAATCGTGTCTTTCTTTACTATGCTATGTTTTGCAGGAAAGAAACTGCAAAATAAAAGATTGGAATTACATAGGAAGGAGTTATGCTATTTATGCGTAACACCAATTGTTGGTATTTTGTTCGGGAATATTATTTTTCAGATGTTCCTTGTTGTAAAAGGAAATACGTTTTTTCTGCTCTATGAACAGTACCCATTATTTATCGGATTAGTGCCTTTGCTTGCTGCTTTGTTCTATATTGGAATGGTGCTCACAATAATGTCCTATCAAGAAATGGTAAGCCTGCAGGAAGAAAAAAACAAGTATTTTGTAGAGGAGCAGCAGTTTCGGGCAATACGGGAACGAATGGAGGAAGTGGAGCAATTCTACGGAGGCATACGCCGGATGAAGCACGAAATGAAAAATCATCTGACGAACATAAAAGGGCTAGCGGGAAGCGGTAATTATGAGGAGATGGAACAGTATATTGCCAAAATGGACGAAAGCATGAATATGTTTGAGCTTTCTATTAAGACGGGAAATGCTGTTACGGATGTAATTGTGAATGATAAACAGAAAGCCGCATATAAGCAGGGCATACAATTCAGAACTGAATTCCGGTATCCGGTATCTGACGGGTATGATGCGTATGATATTGGTATTATCATAAATAATCTTTTGCAAAATGCGTTGGAAGCCTGTGAAAGAATGGAAACCGGGAAGAAGTATATTCTGCTGTCTGGCAGGCAGAAGAAACGGTTTTTTATAATAGATGTAAGAAATTCATTTGAGGGAGAGGTGATGTTTGACAGGAATACGAATCTTCCACTATCCGCTAAAGAAAATACCACGGGAGAAGCGATTTCTCTGCATGGAATTGGACTATCCAATGTCAAACGAGAAGTGGAAAAATATTTGGGGAATGTAGATATTAAGGTGAAGAAAAATGAGTTTAGAGCAACCGTGTTGTTGCAGGAAAGGAGAAATGAATATGAGTTTTGGAGTAAAGCATGATATGCCCGGACTTACTATAAGGGGCAGGGGTGGATCTGACTGACAGAGGAGCCACCATTACAATATTTGATGACAATGGAGGATTTGAAAAATGAGAATAAATGGAATTGGTACTTCACACTATCCTGCATGGCGGGAAGCAGGAAGGGTGCAAAAGAATAGTTCAGGAATAGAATTTGCAAAGCTGCTTGACTCAGACGCAGAGTCGTTGAACCATTTTAATAATGGAAGGGTTTTGGCGGACAAGGAATCGGAGAAGGCAGATAGACAGGAATCTAAAACAAAAACAGACATTATTGTTAGGCCGGATGGTTCAAGGGTGCTTGTAATGACAATGAGTATCGGAGGAATGGAAACTACCATGAGTTTGGAAATTTCTAAGCCAACAGAAGCACCAAATGAAAATTCAAAGCAGGATACCGAGAATAATATGCCTTCTGCTGATGCCGAAATGGATGTGGTATCGGATGAAATGTTGAATATTTCAACTGAGGCTTAGAATATGTGAAAAGAAAATTATTTGATATATGGGCAGGAGGGAAAGAAATATGCGATATTATCAATGTGATAAGTATCCAATCGAGTTCGTATTGTCGGAGAATATTGATAAGCACTTTGATTCCCATAATCATGTAGGGCATTATGTTATATCAATGGTCATGCAGGGAGTGGTCACGGTTTATTTGGAAAACCGGGAAGTGGCGTGCCACAGAGGGGATGTGTTTATTATTCCGCCTTATGCTGTACATTCCGTGTGCCAGAGAAGGGATGCATGTCTGCTGTCCATATGTATAGGAACTGCTTTTATAGAGGAGACAGATTTAGAAACAGTAGAGGGTATTGTCTGGGAATTGTTAGAGGAGGCAGTAGGACAGGATATTTTCGGAAAGGAGCAAAGAGAAAAATTACGGACTTCCGTGCGGGCGATTTACCGCATCCGGAATAATGGACAGAAAGAGATGGATGCAGGCATAAAAACGCTGGTTGATAAAATTACCAGCTGCCCGGAACAGGAACTACCCATAGAAGCATTGGCGGCGGATATTTTTGTCAGTAAATATTATCTTATAAGAAAATTCAAAAATAGTATCGGAATAACGCCCCACCGGTTCTGTATCCAAAACCGCATACGGAAATCGCAGGGGTTGCTGGATGAGGAAAAGACGATCAGTAGGATTGCCACGGAAATGGGGTTTTATGACCAGAGCCATTTTGACAAGGCTTTCCAGAGGATTGTCGGGATATCCCCGTCAGAATATATCCATTCCAAAAAACAGATAGCGCAAGGTGCATAGGGCAATTTTTTACAAGACATGACAGCTT
>CAZKOR010000314.1:0-3785 GCA_964554405.1 uncultured Bacteroides sp.
GAAGGATTTATGATTTTCTCGAAAGTATCTCTGTCAATGTGGAAATTTCGGACGAAGGGATTGTCTCAATCTCAGATGAGTCTCTTAATCTGAGATTGTAAATACAGTGGTTGTTCAAAAGCAGGAAGCCTTTATGAGACATATCCTGCTTTTTATGTGTATTGCTATATTTAGCAGAAAAAAATATTAATGAATTGACAAGGCATCTTTCCCATGATATTATATATCATATAAATCATATATAGATAGTAGGAAATATGAGGTTATAATGTGATGTCAATAAATCAGAAAGAATCAGGAAGCTTAGAGTTTGAGGGAAAGAGCGTTGTTGTTACCGGAGCGGCGGCAGGTATGGGGAAAGAGATTACAGTTGGCTTTCTCAGACAGGGGGCGACTGTAATTGCTGTAGATATTAATGAGGAATCATTAACAAAGCTTAAAGAAGAACTTGACGTAGAGTTGTCGGACAGATGCATTTGTTATGTGGGCGATATAGCAAAACAACAGACAAATGAGGGAATGATTGCAAAAGCCATAGAGGCGGTTGGAACAATTGATATATTAGTTAATAATGCCGGTGTAGCGGGTCATAGTGAACCAATTACAGAAACAACAAATGAGGATTGGGACAGAATTTTACAGATCAATTTAAACGGACCAATGTATGCAATACGTGAGGCAGTAAGTCGAATGCTGGAACAGAAAAATGGCGGAAGTATTGTTACGATAGCTTCGGTAGCGGGCATAAAAGGATGTCGCTCAAGTGTGGCATACAGTGTTGCGAAGCATGGACTTGTCGGGCTGTGTCAACACACCGCCTATGCATATATGCACAAAGGAATCAGGAGCAATATCGTATGTCCGGGCGCAATCAGAACGGGAATGACAAGTAATCCGAATTTGGAGAGTACATTTGGAAGAGAGCGAATTATGTCGGGAATGGATCCGGAATTTATATTTGGAGATACAAGGGATATAGCAGATACCGTGCTTTTTTTAGCAAGTGATCATGCAAAATTTATCAATGGGGCAACGCTTGTAGTAGACGGCGGAATCTCGTGTAATTAAGACAAAGACCCTCGTGGCAGTCATAAAATGCTAGTGCGGGTACAGCACTTGGTTCATTGCTCACAGGAATAAACGGAGGATAATAAGATGGCAAAAATATACGGATCAATAACAGAACTGGTAGGACACACACCATTGGTTGAGTTGAAAAATTATAATAAAAATAATGGACTAAAAGCAACAATTATCGGCAAATTGGAATATTTTAATCCGACAGGAAGCGTAAAAGACAGAGCGGCGCTGAATATGATCGAAAAAGCAGAAGCAGAGGGGAAATTAAAGCCCGGGGGAACAATAGTTGAGAGCACAAGCGGGAACACCGGAATTTCCCTTGCTGCATTCGCGGCAGCCAGAGGATATCATTTACATATTTTTATGGAGCCGGGCTGCACGCCGGAGCGGGTACAAATATTGAAAGCATACGGAACAACAGTTCAGTATTACGAGGACATTCCGGGATTTCAGGAGATAATTGCGAACTACGGATTTGATAAGCAGCGAATTATTGGTGCAATGAAGAAATTTGCTGATGATAATGGATATTATTATACAAGCCAGCTTACAAATGATGCAAACTGGGAGGCGCATATAAAGTCAACCGGACCGGAAATTGTTGAGGACACAGATGGAGAAGTGGATTATGCTGTTATGCTGGCAGGAACTGCCGGTACGTTGACTGGAGTAGGAAAATATCTTCAGGAACATATATCCGGCGTTAAAATAATCGGTGTGCAGCCCAATCCGGAGTCTTTGTATAAACCGGGCGAGGAAAGGGATACGATTGACGGTGTGGTTCATTTTGACAATAACGGTCAGGTTGGACATCCCTTTCTATTAAAGAATAATTTTCATTATGATGAAGTCATTGATGTGGATGGCACGGAAGTTTATGCAACAGCAAGGGAAGTAGCAGAAAGTGACGGCTTATTCTTAGGAGCTTCTGCTGCGGCAGCAGTGTTGGCAGCAAAACAGATTGCGCTCAGACCGGAAAATGAAGGAAAAAGAATTGTTGTGATTTTACCGGATGATGGAAACAAATATCTTTCGACAAGAATGTACAAGGTAGAGTAAGATGGAGTTTAAGCGGCAAAAAATCACAGACTCAGAGGAATTTTTAAAAATTGCAATAGAATCGGAATGCTATGTACGTTCCTTTTTGAGAGAGTCGGAAGACGGCATGTATTCTGCTGAATTGAAGAATGCGAATAAAGATAATCTCTATGTTGGGACTGCGGGAATACTTCATATGTATGTGGCGCTTGATCAGGTTTTGCCGGGAAGGGAATATGGGTATATTGTCAGGGAACTCACACGATATTTGAGCGTACATGCGTTTGATGGGATTGAGATTGCGAAGAAAGACGGGGAATTTGTTCCCGGAATGGCAGAAGCGTTCTACAGTGGAGTTGGCGGGATTGGCCTGGTTCTCAATGAGGTAGTTCGTTTCTATGGTGATGATAATGCCAAAGCCGGTGCAGATACAATTATAAAATATTATCTTGGTGCGGCAAAGAAAACAAAAGAAGGCATTTTTTGGTCTGATAATTCTCCTGTATTTTTTGATGGAGGAATACTTCTTTTTTTGATGGATTCATTTCATACATATAAAAATATTGAAAATGAATTGAAAAATATCATCATAAAAGGTATGGAATATATCCTTTTTCATGGAGAGTGGCATGAAGACGGCGGTTTGGAATTGGATTACCATCATGTAGATTTTAAGCATAAAGAACCAAACTTTGAATTCGGAACTGCAGGTATTGGTTATCTTTTTGCAAAAAGTTATGAGATATCCGGCGATGTGAAATTCCTGGAAGCCGCGAAAGCGGCCGTCGTATATCTGAAAAGTATTGCCGTGAAGCAGGCACAGGGATATCTGATTCCCTATAAGTTAGGCCAATATGATAATTTGTTTTATTTAGGAAACTGTCATGGACCGGTAGGAACATCAAAACTGTTTTATGAATTGTTTAAGATTACGAAAGATCATACATTTCTGGGCGAGATATCAGAGTTATATAATGGGGCAAAATCTCTTGGAGCGCCGTTTAGGCAGTCAGTCGGTTTTTGGAATACAACCTGCGTGTGTTGTGGACCGGCAGGGTACATTCCCATGTATATTGGAATGTACCGAATAGATAAAGATGATACGTGGAAAAAACAGGCGCATCAAGTTGGTGAATTATTAGTCGGCACCCGAAAAGGTATCAGTTGGGAGATCGCATTTGACCGGACAAAACCACATTTCTTGTCCAAACCAGCCGGCTATTTTACAGGAACGGCCGGAATGGTAGAATCATTATTACAGATTTATTGTCTGGAAAATGGAATTGATCTGAAGAATGGATTGATTGATAATCCGTATACATCTTTTTAAGCTCTTGTTCTTTAAGAGCTTTTTTTGCAAAAGTTCATACTCTCTCTTTCTTCCTGCCGATGAAATTACCCAGTTCCAGCACCTTTTTCTGTGCCGTCAGTATTTCTTCCTCCGTTCCATTCCACTGCTTTATATCTTCATGAATAAAGTACAGCAGTCTGTCCGACAGATTTGAAAGGAAAGTCTTGGCAACCTCGCCGGAGGCACCCACCAGTGCCGCCGTCAGGGTCACAGTGTCCAGATTCCTCAGGATCAGCTGAATTTCAAAATCTCCAACATGCACGAACTCCTCCAATAAATCCGTGTTTTTCGAATACATTTTTTTACCTTTATATTG
>CAZKOR010000315.1:0-3780 GCA_964554405.1 uncultured Bacteroides sp.
AGCAGGAAGCAGACGAGAGATATTATAAGACCAGTACAGCAAAAAAGGCGGTTTCGGCTGTGGCATATACATATGAGAAGAACATCATGGAGGCTGAGTGAAAGGGGGCTGTTTGATATTAGTAAAAGAAAAATCAATATTCTGTTTTTAATGCTTTTTGTATTGTTTTTTACATTTGCATGTAAGGATTCAGAAAATGAGAGGAGTGAAGGAAAAAATAAGAAGGAAGCGGATACAGATCCTAATCCGGTAGATATTACCACCACATTGCCTGGAGATTTTGGTATGGATACGGACGAGAAGAAAGCTAATGAAACATCCGAAAGCGCAGTAATAGACAGCTCTATTTTATTGGATGTAGTTTCTCGAAAAGTGAGTATTCCATCCCAATATATCTCTTGTATTTATAAAGATACATACATGGATAAAGAGATTATTGAAGATTTTGATATCATAAGAAAAATAAATAGTGATATTAATAATTCTGAGATAGCTGAGTTATCTATTAATGATCAGGAAATTATAGAACAAGAAGGGGATTCCACGGCAGATTATTCGCAGTATCCATTTGTGTTAGAAACAAATTGCAAAGGCGACTTTTTCCGGATTGATTTGTTAAAACAGAATGGAAATAATTGCTTTGTACAACTAAAGTTTGTCACATCAGCGGATAATATCAAAAATAAAGGTGATATTGACATCGCAGAATCGTACGATGGTAAAAGTTATGTTAACTGTTTTGTGGAATCAAAGGATTTGTATGAAGATATAGAGAAATTATGGGGTAAGCGGATTACGGCTGTTGATCTTCAATCCCCGATGGGCATTGAAATATTTTATAATAGCAAAAGCCCTTCTGTTGCACAACAAAATTCTAAGAGTACGGTTAAATTTACACTAAATGACGCAAAAGAATTTACCCGATTGCTTCTGGAAGAGGCAGTCCCTATATATGACGAACATTCCTTTGGCATCACTTTTGACATAAAGATGTCAAAGGATGATTGCATTCGTTTATATTATGCTGAGGATAGATGCGCTATGTTTCAATTGGATGGTGTTTCCTATATGTTAAAGGAGAATGGGTTATCAGCTATACTTGCAAAGAAATATATTCAAGAACTAGAGGAAAAGGTTTATGAAAAGAAAAATTAAAACTATAGTAACGAGTTTAGTAGTTTCAGCATTGATAGGGCAGACGGTACTTGCTGCAGCAGGCAATCATAATATCCAGGCATTAAAATTGAATCCATTTGACGGCAAACGGAATGATGCTATGGTTGTGGCTAATGGTATTAAAAACAATGCGAGCGGCTATACATATAAGATTAATAACAAAACAACAGGCATTACCAGTAGCGATTTCTATTCAAATTCAGATTATATAAAGTACTGAGCTGGTGAGGGCAACTTTTACGGTGAATTATGGGGAAAAACAGAGAGTAATGCTAGTATTGATATTGATTCTAAGAAACCATCATGGGCCGGGGGAAATTTGGAGTTTGTTTTTCTGGCCGTTTGTAATCAATTAAACGGTTCGGAGGGAATTAAACCTAGACAGATATATATTCAACAAGATGCTACAATGCCATATAATTCTGTTGAACGGTATGGTTATTCAGATGCAATGGAAAGCGCAGGAACTATTTTGTGATGAACTATGAACAGTATGCACTATTGGGAAGCATAAGGAGGCATGGATGGCTCCGAATGACAGAGGGGCCGCCATTGAAATAAGCAATATTAGGAGGAATGGGAAAATGGGTATTAACGGAATAGGAGCAGCAGGCTACCCGGTGACAGGTTATCAGACAAGGAAAGCAGAAAGAAGTGCTGAATCCGGGGCAACGGAATTTATGGAAATAGTGGCGGAAAAGGCGGCACAGGATAAAGCAACAGATTATGATGAAAAAGCCTTTAATATGGTTGGCCCCAATGCTCCGCAGGATGTAAAGGATGCATGGATGCAACGAAACAGGCACTGTATGATTTAGACCATCCCCTGGCACCTGCGAATAGAACCATAGAGGCAGAGCAGGCGCGCATCAAAGAAAGGGAGTTTTATATAGCCTTTTTGGAGAAATTGGAGAAGTCATAGGACTCATATCATCAATAAGGCACAGCCGGACAGGGCAGGTTTCCCCAGTTTCTGGTAGACTGAGGAATCAGGGATAATATTTTTTGAAGTTGGAGGTATTTTCGGTGTTAAAAAAGTTGAATTCTTTTTTTAATATAATTATTGGTTCGTTTATCGGAGTTTTCATTGGTTGCGGAATATATGTGTTTTGGGAGTATAAGACATATCCTGATTTGTATGCTATGCAATCAGCACCGTGGTACACGAGTATTTTCGTAAATGGTATAGTTACACTTATTCTTTTGGCGGCGGTGGTTATTGCAAAGTTGATTATTCGGAGAAAGATAAAGCCCACGGACACATATCACCAATAAGGCACAGCCGGACAGGGTAGGCTTCCCCGGCTTGGACTTATTATGAGAGGACAGAAGCGGCTTTGACTGGCAGAGGGGCTGCTGACAAAATAGATAAAAATGGAGGAGATTTAAAAATGAGTGTTAATGGAGTAGGACAGAATTATTATCAGAACGATATGGCAACAACGAAAAGTACAAAGAATGTAAACAGCACAGAAAAAGCAATAAATGCAAGCGAAAAAAATGAGGGTGCTGTTTCATCCTCTAAGCAAGCAGAGCCGGAATATGCAAATTACACAAAAGAAGCTCTTTTAAAAGATACTGAAAAAGATCAAACCACATTTCCGACCTTTAATGCATTATCTAAGTTAGAAAAGTATTTTGAGGTTTTAAACGGACATTATTCAAAGGTAAATGAGGAAAATAAACAATTTGCAAATCCGGAACAGCATATTAGCGACAAGTATTTTAATAAAAAATCGCCCTATTATGTAAAGGGTTTAACAAAAGCGGAACGTGAAGTCTGTGCAGATCAGGAATGGCGTGCTTTGAAGGGAATGCCGCTTCAATTATCTGGTACTGATCCGGTCATCCGTGAAAATTTTCCCAGCGGATGCAACATTTTCATGGAAGATATGGAATGGAATCAGGAAATCTGTGACAAAATGAATGGCGCCATTAATCAGGCATTTAAAGAAAATGGAATTGTAATCACCGAAGATGCTGACTTAAAGCTGACAGTTGATCCATATGATTTCTTTATTCATGCAAGTGGAGTAGATGAAGAATTGGCAAAAAGGATAGAAGCAGCATTGAACCAAGGGAGAAATGGTTATTACCTGTATGAGCATATCTCTTATTGTGACCCGGTAAATTATGGTGTAGAGGAACCTCTTCAATACATATCGGGAGATAAAGAAAAAATGGTGGTTTATCACTTTGTAAATCGGCTGACAGGATATGATATAAGGGAACTGGAAAACAGGGATGGAAAATTTTATACTCCCGATGGAGAAGATTTGTGGGAAGTGTTGAAAGACAAATATGATAAATTGGTAGCAGATGGCAATGCAGATGCTTCCGGGTTATCGAGATATGAGGCTGCATATCGGAGAGTTGCTACAGCAGGATGGGAAAGAACAACGGATTGTAACTTGACGATTGGCTATAAGGATGGTTATCTATATGACCTTGATACATCATATGGCTATGGCCCTGGGCAGACTGCATGGCAGGACAGGGTGAGAAGCTGGTATGAAGGAGTGCAAAAAGAATATCTGCGTAAACGTGAGGAAGAACTTAAAAGAGAGGAAAATACTCCTTCCAAGCTTGAAATGGCGGTAAAGG
>CAZKOR010000316.1:0-3779 GCA_964554405.1 uncultured Bacteroides sp.
TCATTCCTTGCACCGGCAGATAGAGGAAGCTCCGAAGAGGAAGGCGGAGGTGAAGCAGATGGCTAAAAGGAAAGAAGATGAGGTAAAACCGGGCGCGCCCGCGTGGCAGTCTACATTTGCCGACTTGATGAATCTGCTGCTTTGCTTCTTCGTTTTGCTGTTCTCTATGTCAACAGTTGATGCGCAGAAATTTGAAATGATTGCAGCGTCTTTTAACCAGACGTTCAGTATTTTTACCGCCGGAGCTACGGCAATCGGCGACGGTATCCTGATTAGCAACGGTGTCAGTCAGTTGAATGAACTGGACAATTATATTAACAGCACCGGTAAGATGGATAACGGTGAGACAGTTTCTGAAGATGTTGCTGAGGCATCGGGAGAAGCGGACGCGGAAGCAGAGGCGCTTGAAGAGGCGATGGAAAAGCTCGCAGAAGCGGAGATGGAAGAATCCGAAAAACTTGCAGAGATGATTCAGGAAGCTGTTGACGAAAAAGATATGAATAGGGAAATTGATATTGAATTTACGGCACAGTATGTACAGCTTACTTTAAAAGGATCACTGCTTTTTGATTCGGGAAGCACGGAATTAAAACCGGATGCGCTGCCTGTGTTGGATCAGGTAGGTGTGATATTGGAGCGCTATGCGCAGAGCACTATTGAAATTGAAGGACATACGGATAATGTACCGATGTCCGGCGCAAAATATTCCAATAACGATGAACTTAGTTCGGGACGTGCACTATCAGTATTTAATTATTTGTTATCGACAGCGAATCTTGACCCGGCTATGGTAAAACATTCCGGACGCGGTGAATATGTACCGGTTGCGGACAACAGCACACCGGAGGGAAGAACCATGAACCGCCGTGTTGAGATTAAAATATATAATTCGCTTAGTTCGTATTAAAAGGGGAGGAAATATTCCAATGAAGAAAAATTTGATTTCTATTATTATACTGGCATTGTTGGTTGTGAATCTTGTTCTGACAGCCATTATGATGTTTAGTGTAACGAGTGCATCCAAGAAAACGGCAGCTTTGGTTGATAACATTGCGACGGCGCTCAATCTGGAACTGACGGCACAGACCGGCGAAGCGGGAGTTCCTGTTGTTCCGATAGCAAATATTGAAACTTACAGTCTGGAAGGCGGAGATGCTCTGACAATTTCTTTAAAACCGGATGAAGATGGCACGGCGCATTTTTGCCTGGTATCTATCACCTTTTCCATCGATATAAAGGCGGATGGCTATAAGACATATGGATCGGACTTATCCGGACAGGAGGAGTTGATAAAAGGCGAAGTTATTTCTGTTTTCAGTCAGTATACAATGGCGGAAGCAAGAGCAAATGAAGAACAGATTAAAACGGAAATTTTGTCACGTGTACAGAGAATGTATGATTCAGAACATATATTCAATGTATCTTTCGGCAGCATCATGTACTCATAGCCCTAAGTTTATTGTAATAGGAATTATTACCACGGGGAGGTGAGTTTTCGTGGGCGAGGTACTATCTCAAAGTGAGATTGATAATTTGCTGGCCGCTCTAAGCAGCGGCGAAGTAGATACGGATCAGTTAGAGGATGCCGCTGAAAAGCAGGTGAAGAATTACGACTTCAAGCGGCCTACGAAATTCTCTAAAGAGCATCTGCGTACGTTGGAAATTATTTTTGAACATTATGGAAGACTTTTATCAACGAATCTTCCGGTTTATTTAAGAAAAGCCGTTCAGGTAACGGTAACGAGTTCAGAAACAGTAATCTTTTCGGAGTTTAGTAATGCGTTGTCTAATCCGTTGATTCTTGGCATTGTTGATTTCCAGCCGCTTGGCGGAACGATTTTGGTAGAATTGGCGTCCAACCTTGGCTTTGCGATGATAGACAGGATGCTGGGCGGAGCGGGAGAACCGTTAGAGAAGAACAGAGAATTTTCTGAAATTGAAATGACAATCGTGGAAAAAATGTTAGTAGTCTGTATGCAGCTGATGCGGGAACCGTGGAAAAACGTAGTAGATATTAACCCGGTACTGGAGAGAATTGAGACAAACTCACAGTTTGCACAGATTATTGCGCCAAATGATATGATAGCAATTGTTACTTTAAGTATCAAAGTAGGTGATGTTGAAGGTCTCATGAATGTCTGCTTACCTTTCTTTACATTAGAAAGCGTTATGGATAAGTTGAATACCAAATACTGGTATGCGAATATGCAGGAGCAGGATGAAGAGGAATATGATGAATATATTGAAGCGTTGCTGCGCAGAGTGGATGTTCCTGTTAAGGCAGTGCTTGGAAGAAGTAGAATATCCGTAACAGATTTTGTCAATTTACAGCGTGGCGATATCATACGATTAGATACCAATGTAGACAATGATTTGAATGTCTATGTTGGCAATATAAAAAAATTCACCGCATTACCGGGCTCGAATAAAGATAAATATGCAGTCAGAGTAACGTCGGTATTTAGAGAGGGGGAAGAATAGAAGCATGGACGGAGGAATGTTATCACAAGATGAAATAAATGCGCTGCTGAACGGCGGCGGAGATTCCGATGGTGATTCCGCATCAGCCGATACGGCACCGGAAGGCGGTGCATCTGATATTGATGAGTCTCTTGTAAGCGAAATTGAGAGAGATGCCATCGGTGAAGTTGGTAATATCAGTATGGGGTCTTCGGCAACTACATTATATTCTCTTGTCAACCGGAAAGTTAATATTACAACACCGGTAGTAACATTGGCAAAATGGGAAAATGTATTATCAGAATATGAAAGACCATGCGTATTTATTCAGATTAAATATACGGTTGGTCTGGATGGCTCTAATATCTTAATATTAAAAGAGCATGATGTAAAAGTCATCACGGATTTGATGATGGGCGGTGATGGCACGAATACGGACGGGGAGTTAGGAGAATTGCACCTCAGTGCAATCTCAGAGGCAATGAACCAGATGATGGGCTCGTCAGCAACCTCTCTTTCCACAATGCTTGAGAAAATGATTGATATTAGCCCGCCGGAAGCAAGTCTGGTAGACTTGACAGAATTTAAATCAGGCAGTGAGATAGCTCCTTTCCTTGGAGGAACCTTTGTAAAAATCGCATTCCATATGCAGATTGACGAATTGGTTGATTCTACAATCATGCAGTTATATCCGATAGATTTTGCCAAAGAAATATGTAAAACTTTCTTGGACTCACAGGGTGTTTCAGCAGAGCCAGCAGCGGCAGCACCTGCTCCCGCTCCAGCGCCTGCACCGGCAGCGCCACAGCAGGATATGAGTCAAGCGCAGATGGGAATGGGAATGCCACAGCAGGATATGAGTCAGATGCAGATGGGTATGGGAATGCCGCAGATGCAGATGATGCCGCAAATGCAAATGATGCCTCAGATGATGCCGCAAATGCAGATGCAGCCTAATATGAGCATTCAGCCGGCACAGTTCCAGACATTTGCAGGTGATTTCAATCCGATGCAGCCACAGGAGAACATCGATTTAATTAAAGATGTACCTTTGGAAGTTACAGTAGAGCTGGGCAGGACGTCAAAATCCATTTCCGATATTCTGGATTTTGCGCCCGGTACGATTATAGAACTTGACAAAATTGCAGGTGAGCCAATTGATGTATTAGTCAATGGTAAGTTTGTAGCAAAGGGAGAAGTTGTTGTAATCGAAGAAAGTTTTGGTATCAGAGTAACTGAAATTATTAAATAGTAATATATTAAAAATATGTAATAGGAGAAAAAGAGAATGGCAAAGAATATTTTAGTATGTGATGATG
>CAZKOR010000317.1:0-3753 GCA_964554405.1 uncultured Bacteroides sp.
ATTTCCATATTCAAGCACTTTTTCCACTTTTTATTTATCGCGCCAAATAATTCTTCCTTTAGAAAGGTCATAAGGAGACAATTCCAAAGTTACTTTGTCGCCGGGCAGGATTCGGATAAAGTTCTGACGAAGCTTACCGCTTATATGCGCCAGTACAACATGCCCATTCTCTAACTCTACCTGAAACATCGTATTCGGTAACTTTTCAATTACTGTTCCTTCAATTTCAATCACATCAGCTTTTGACATTTTCTACCTCCTGTTCTCTGCTCATTTGATATTGTTTTAAAACTTTTCTGATTTCTATATCATCGGCTTTTCCTGCTCTTACCCGTTCAGGAAAATCTGTCTCCGGATATTTCTTAATAATCTGAATATGTTTCTTATTCTTCTTCTTTGGCTTTGCTAATGTTCTGCTTTTTCCATCAACCAGATATATATATTCGGATTCTTCTCTGATTATGACATAAACCGCATTTTTGTCATGCCCCGCTTTAGAGCTGGCAAGCATTCCTACCATAATAATAACCATGCCTTTCTCTCAACCTGCGACATTTGCTGCCGCCTGCTGTTATTTCGGGAGTGTCAGGATTTCCGGTTCTCCATCGGTAATCAAAATCGTATTTTCATAGTGTGCCGAATATGCGTTGTCTGCTGTCACAACAGTCCATTTATCATCCAGCCAGACTACGTCTCCCGTTCCCATATTAATCATCGGTTCTACCGCCAATGTCATCCCCGGCTGCAAACGCAAGCCTTTCCGTTTCTGTGCAAAGTTTGGAATTTGAGGATCCTCATGAAGCTTTGTTCCGATTCCGTGTCCCACCAGCGCTTTTACAATTCCATATCCGTAAGAAGTCACATAGGCATCCACCGCATTGGAAATATCATAAAGATGATTTCCAGCTTTTGCCATTTTAATCCCTTCAAAAAAACTCTGCTTTGTTACCGTAATCAGCTTTTCCGCTTCCGGACTGCTCTGTCCGACTGCGTATGTCCTTGCCGCATCCGAATGATATCCTTTATAAATCAGTCCGGCATCCAGGCTGACAATATCTCCCTCTTTTAAAATACGGTCATCACGGGGAATCCCGTGAACAACCTCATCATTGACGGAAACACAAATAGATGCCGGATAGCCGTTATAATTCAGAAAATTGGGAACACAGTCATAACTTCTTATTAAATCCTCTCCCAGCCTGTCAATATCTTTCGTAGACATGCCCGGATGGATTGCCTTACCAAGCTCATCATGCACGATAGCTAAGAGTCTTCCCGCCTCTCTCATCAAGTCTATTTCCCTGGCGGATTTAATCGTAACAGCCATTTCAAAACCATACCTTTCCTGCTTTTATCCCAGAATTGCAGTGATTGCATTAAATACATCCTGCATATCCATAGTTCCGTCAACTGTCTTCAAAATGTTCTGTTTGGTATAAAAATCAATTAAAGGCTGTGTCTGTTTATGATATACATCAAGACGGTTTTTGACCGTTTCCTCTTTATCGTCATCACGCTGTACCAGTTCTTTTCCACATTTGTCGCAGATTCCCTCTTTTTTCGGCGGAATATGCTCCACATGGTAAGTTGCTCCGCAGGAAAGACATGCACGTCTGCCTGACATTCTCCTTATGATATTCTCGTCCGGTACATCTACATTGATTGCATAGTCAATCTTATCGCCAAGTTCCTTGATTGCCTTATCCAGAACTTCCGCCTGCGGTATTGTTCTCGGAAAACCATCCAGAACATAACCGTTCTTACAGTCATCCTTTGCCACTCTGTCCAAAAGGATTTTAACTGTCAATTCATCAGGTACAAGAGCTCCCTGATCCATGTATTTCTTAGCTTCCTTACCCAACTCTGTGCCGTTTTTTACATTTTCCCGGAAAATATCTCCCGTTGAAATGTGCGGTACTCCATATTTATCAGCTATCATTTGTGCCTGAGTGCCTTTTCCCGCGCCCGGCGCACCTAACATAATAATTTTCATACTTTTTCATGCCCCTCTTCTTATTAAAAATGAATTAAAGCTACATAAACCCAGAAAGAATCGCCTAAGCGATTCTTTTACGCAAAACATAGATGTTCTTAGGCAGCGCATCCTCTGATGCGGTGTCTTAGAACATCTTTTTGCGTTAGTCGTTCAAGAATCCTTTATAATTCCGAACTAACATCTGGGATTCAATCTGTTTTATCGTTTCCAGAACAACACTTACAATAATGATAAGGCTTGTTCCGCCGAATGATACGCTCGCACCGAAAATTCCGTTAAAGAAATAAGGTACTACGCATACGATAGTAAGTCCTATCGCACCGATAAAAATGATATAATTCAATATCTTTGTCAGATAATCACTTGTTGGTTTGCCCGGTCTGATTCCCGGTATAAAACCGCCCTGCCGTTTCATATTGTCAGCAATCTCAAGTGGATTGAATGTAATTGAGGTATAGAAATAGGCGAAGAAAATCACCAATATCACATATACCACCAATCCGATTGAATAAACCGGCTGGTTCGGATTACACCAGTAACTGGAATTTAATCCCCTTAAAATTTCCGCCCAAAATCCTGTTCCGCTGATATTAAATAAAGAACAGATAAAAATCGGGAGCTGCATAAGCGAAGAAGCGAAAATAACGGGGATAACGCCCGAAGTATTTACCTTTAAAGGAATACTTGTTGACTGCCCGCCGACCATCTTCCTGCCCTGCACCTTTTTTGCGTACTGTACCGGAATTTTTCTGACGCCGTCATTCAAAACAATGACTAAAATAACCATTCCGATAATAATTGCAAGAATGATTATAGCAGCTACAACTGCTTTTGCAATCGGTCTGTTCAGAACAAACTGTTCAAACAGTGTCGATATATCCTGTGGCATACGTGAAATAATATTAATGGTAAGGACAATGGAAATACCGTTTCCGACACCATTTTCCGTAATTCTCTCACCAATCCACATAAGGAATGCACTACCTGCCGTCAATGCTGCAACAACTGTAATGATATTAAAAACATTATACGTTTCAAGCAGACCCTGACGACCAAAACCAATTGCCATAGCTGATGATTCAATCAAAGCAAGAGCAACTGTTACATATCTTGTAATGGAAGCAATTTTCTTTCTGCCATCTTCACCATCCCGCTGCATTTCCTCCAGCTTCGGTATTGCAATCGTAAGAAGCTGCATAATAATGGAGGATGTGATATACGGCGTAATATTCAATGCCAAAACAGACATATTAATAAATGAACCGCCCGTAAAAGCATCAAAGAAGTTGAATGCGTCTCCGGTCTGTGCTGCAAACCAGTTTGCAAAGTAGGTTCTGTCAACACCGGGAACCGGAAGCTGTGAACCAAAACGAATCACAACTAACATTGCAAATGTAAACAGTATTTTCTTTCTTAACTCTTTGATTTTGAAAGCATTTTTTAGGGTTGTAAACATTACATCACCTCTGCTGTTCCGCCAAGCGCCTCGATTTTTTCTTTTGCAGATGCACTATATGCATTTACTTTCACATCGAGTTTCTTAGTCAATTCTCCATTTCCAAGGATTTTCACACCGTCACGAGGATTCTTGATAATTCCTTTTTCCAATAATGCCTCTACATCAACAGTAGCGCCGTTATCAAATACCTCTAACGTATTTAAGTTAATTGCAACGATTTCCTTGGAGTTTCTGCATTTAAATCCTCTCTTCGGAATACGTCTGTATAAGGGCATCTGACCACCTTCGAAACCGATTC
>CAZKOR010000318.1:0-3720 GCA_964554405.1 uncultured Bacteroides sp.
CTGCATCCTGCTCATACTGTTCAACGACTTGTACAAAATCATCATAATCTTTCATCACGTTCTCATCAATGAATTTAAGTATCTCTCCCGCATTCGCAGCCAGTCTCGCGACGGCTTCTGTCACAATGTCGCTGATGTTCTGGATATTATTTGCAGTCTGTGTGCTGCCATCTGCAAGTTGTCTGATTTCTCCTGCTACAACAGCAAATCCCTTACCTGCTTCTCCGACTCTCGCTGCTTCAATGGAAGCATTGAGCGATAATAGATTTGTCTGGCTTGAGATTGCCAAAATCTCATTCGTCATTTCATTGATTTGCTGAACACTTTGACTGTCCTCCAATGCCTTTTTCAGTTTTATGCGAATCTCTTCGATGGTATTGGATGTGTTCTCCTTACCTTCCAAGGTTCTGCGATACATTGTACCCGCATGCTCTTTAATATTCCGCACCAGATTAACACCCTCTTTAACGCGGTTGTCCATCTGCTGTATCTCATTTAATATTTCATTACTGCCCGTTGTAAGCTGACCAAGTGTAGCTGCTATTTCCTCCATACTTGCCGCCATCTCTTCCATTGTCGCAGATACGTTATTAACATTCTCATTAGAATCTGTAACCTGGCCCATAACGATTTGTACAGACCTTTCCATATTGCCGGATTCTTCTTTCAACTTTCTTATAATGCCTTGAAGCTGTTCTATAAAATGGTTAATACCGGAAGCCATCTGCCCAATCTCATCACGCGTATGAACCGGGATTCTTTCGGTCAGATCTCCTTCATTGACATCAATCTTATGCGTAATCTCCGCTAGTGTAGCTCCGGACACTTTTGCAGGCTTCACTACCGTGCGGGAAACATTTATCGTTGTAATACCTGCAATGAAAATAAAGACAGCGATAAGAATATAATCAAAGGTGGCAGTGCCATTAATTTTAATTTCACTATGTGTCATGGCATTGTCCGCTTTTTCCGTCACAAGCTTTTCGTATGCATTTTTGGCTTCTTCTACCGGTGTCTTCACGGAAAGGATATTATTGACCATATCCCAGACTCCGTCATCATCACCCGCTGCTGCTTTATCATAAATTTGATTGGAATAATCCAAAAAAACATCCATGACGTCTTGATAGGCTTCATAAGCGGCAAATAATTCTGCGTCATCAGACTCTGAGCTTAATCTGGAAACATCATTCATATAGCTGTTCGTATTTTGTATTGCATCATGAAGCTGTCCTGTCAGTGTTTCCCGCTGATCCGTGTCTTTTTTCAGATAGATTAGATTAGCATACAACTGAACCTGCTGATAAGCCGAGGCTGTATCACCAATTGATTTTTCCAATTTCAGATATACGTTACCTAGATTGTTGTTAAATTCACGAATGACTCCTAATGCCATTACGTCCAATATGACCGTCGCCACGTATAAAATTCCGAGAATTGCTAATGCCCCAAATACCTTAAAGCCAATTTTCTTTTTCATTTTTATCTTCCTTTCTTTAGTGAGTATCAACCCATATTACAAGCTAAGTATAGCATAATTTTGTTGTCAGAACAAATGGAACTGACGATATTCTTGGCAATCCGGATGGAGAGGCATTGCATGCGAAGGCAATAAAGCTACTGTCGAGGTATATACGAAAGGAAGTAATGTTGAATTATTCCTGAATGGAAGAAAAGTTGGCAGAAAAAAGACGAAAGACTGCATGACCGTCTTCCATGTAAAATATGAACCGGGGTAAACTCCTGTCAGCGGAAGGACGCTTGCGGTCATTCGGGTCGAACTGTGTTCATTTGTTCTTATTTTCAGTCCCTATGCACTTAGAATTTTCTCAATATTGCCATAAGCAATCATTTCTGCTTCCGCTTGTGAGAAGTCCATTTGATTCAGAATATCAAAATACGAACTATAAATTTTTTCGGGCTGTAAGAAGCGATTGTCCGGGTAGTCGCTGGCAAAAATTAGTCTGTCAGCACCGAATTTACGCATAATCTTATTTGTTTTCTTAATGCCGTAGGTACGCACATAATCCGGTAGGATAGCGGAAATATCCATATAAGCACGGGTGGGTAGCAACTGCTCCCATTGGTAGGCTCCCATGTGAGAAATAATTACGGTCAGTTTCGGATATTGTTCCAACATCTTAATGATTCGTATTGCTGCACTGGGATCATCTACGGAATTAGGATAGGAATGGATTGCCACAGGAATATTGCGTTCCTGTGCAAATGAGAAGATTGCCTGGTTGTATTCTGAGTCCAAAGCTACACCGCTATTGTTTGGGTGTATTTTGATTCCGTCCAGAGAGTATTCGTCAATGGCCTGGTAAATCGCTTCTACTGACTTAGCAGAGACATTCCGCGTATCAATATCCGCAAATGCATAAAACTTGCCGGGATACCGCTGCTTCATCTCATAAAGGTTCTTATGTACAGCGGAGATTGTAAACTCCATAGACATGAGCATAGGGTCATTCAATGGCATGATAACAGCCTTTTCAATATTAAGCGCATCCATCATTAGATGATATTTATGAAGGTCAGCATAGACCCATACATCGTCAGAATCCGGGTTTGCTTCATGAACCGCATCCGGGAGGATGTGAATATGGGCATCTACCTTTTTGAGTATTTTCCAATCGACCATGCTACACTTCATAATTCATTCCCCTTTACAGCGGCAATCATAAATCGATAACCGCCGATTCTGACCTCAAATGCCATATCACCCCACGGCTGAATCGTTAACTTAGTTGGTTTCAGCGTCAGATGGTTTTCATATAGCTGCTGAATCTGTTCAGTCGGCACGGTCATGTAGATTTCAACCCCGCACCCGATATGTGGAATCTGATTGTCAGCAACATATCCATCTGTTATGCCTAACAGAACAGAATTACCGCAAAGGGATACTCCCACCAAAGGATCGCCGCTTTCCGGGGGTTGCGAAAAATCAATATTCCATCCAGCGGAAACAAATTCCTCTGCTGTCTTGTAGGGGTCTATACAAGCAAGAATTGGTCTAATCATTGCTACACCTCATATTAGTAATAAAAGCCTTCACGCCTAAGCAGTTTAACAAATTCAAAAATCTGCTTTCCCTCTACACCAAACGGAAAAACAAACGAAAATCCTATTTCAGCTTCATCACAGGCACAAATATTATCTTTCATTTCCTGTATTGTCTGTCCTTCGTGATAGAAGTCAGCAAGGTAATCCCCCACGCCGTAGACCTCAAATTCATATTCAGAAAACTTCTTAAAGGAATATGTCAAAGCAGCATCCCTTTTCAGTTTTGTGGACACCGTAATTTTATCGAACTGGATTTCGATATCACAAAAGCCGTTCACGCTGATTACCGGAATAGGGTAGGATTCTCTGTGCCATTCCCCGGCATCGTTTTTATGGTAATGTCCGTTATACCAACCGGATTCAAGTTCAAATATTCTGTGGAACAAGGCATGGGTGATTTCTGCTTGTTTCATTTCCAAATGGTAATAGGCAGAATTAATTTCTTTCAGCAATTCTTTATTCATGCAATCGCCCTCCTCATTCCTCAATATAAAAATCAAGAGAATTATAACACCGATATGTGAATTTATCTATCGTTTTTCTTGCGTAAAGTAATATTCAAAAATTAACTCTATAAATCCTTGTTTTTCAAAAAATCACAATTAACATTTCAGAAACAAATGTTAAACAGGGAAAAGAAAGTGGCTTGAAATC
>CAZKOR010000319.1:0-3690 GCA_964554405.1 uncultured Bacteroides sp.
AAAAATACACTGTCAATATATAATTTGTAATACACTATCCACCTCCTGTTTTCTGATTCATTATATGAAAAAGGAGATAATTATTTTGTCAAATTCGCGGAGGATAAGCTGAATATTTTCTGACATATTCCGACACAAAAAAAAGCGGCTCCATTAGAAACCGCTTCCATATATTATGTACTATTTCTTCTGTAAAAACTCCGGTATTTTAAGGGATTTCTCTTCTACGGAACTTCTGATGTCCGTTGCTCTGTTGATGCCGCTAATTGTCTTTGCGGAATCAGCCTGTCCATCTCCGGACGCTGCTCCCGGAGCGCTCATGCCCGGCACAGCAGTGGGACGTACACCAAGATTCGCCGTTCCAAAACCAAGATGTCCGGTTCCGGCTGCTTTACCCTGTAAGGAAGTAGGTGTAATGTAAGCTGACTTAAAGCTTAAACCTCCTACCCCTTTCATTTGATTTGTTTTCTCTTCAATACCTGTTGCAATAATGGTTACATTACAGGTATCTGCCATATTTGCGTCATACATAGCACCGAAAATAATATTAACGTCATCCCCTGTCAGATCTCTGACATAATCAGCTGCATCGGAAGCATCGGCAAGAGAAATATCTCCGGATACATTGATGATAACATGTGTCGCACCGGAAATGGTTGTCTCAAGCAGCGGACTTTCCACCGCCATTTTAACCGCTTCACCGGCTTTATCCTCTCCCTTACCCGAACCGATTCCGATATGGGCAATGCCTTTATCTTTCATAACTGTCTGTACATCCGCAAAGTCAAGGTTAATAACCGCCGGTACATTAATTAAGTCCGTAATACCCTGTACTGCCTGCTGCAATACCTCGTCCGCCTTTTTCAAAGCATCCGGCATGGTTGTCCTTCTGTCAACAATCTCTAACAGCTTATCGTTCGGAATAACGATTAAAGTATCTACATTATCTTTAATCTTATCAATACCGCCTAAAGCGTTTACCATACGTGCCTTAGCTTCAAACCGGAAAGGTTTTGTAACAACGCCTACCGTTAAAATACCCATATCTTTCGCCAGCTTAGCAACAACAGGCGCCGCACCGGTTCCGGTACCGCCCCCCATTCCACAGGTTACGAAAACCATATCCGCACCTTTTAACGCCGCTGCGATTTCTTCTTCGCTTTCCTCCGCCGCTTTCTCACCAATTTCCGGTTTAGCTCCCGCGCCGAGTCCTTTTGTCAGTTTTTCACCTATCTGCAACAGCTTCGGAGCCTTGCAAAGCTGCAATGCCTGTTTATCAGTATTAATTCCAATAAAATCAACACCGTCTATATTCTCGTCAATCATTCTATTTACAGCATTATTACCCGCACCGCCAACGCCAACTACAATAATCTTAGCAGCGGATTCTGCATCGTTTGTCTTAATCTCAAGCAAGGTAGTACCTCCTTATTAATCGAAATAACCTCATATAGACTATCATATAATTATTTCTTTAATTTATCAACCCCATTTTTTCGATTTTCGCACTTTCGCCACAATTTGGAATATATTTCCACCCGTTTTTCATTTATTTTTCCTTAAAACTAATCTTATCAGTCTCTTCCGTGTATTCTCGCATATCTACGACTCCCTCTTTCCCCTCGAGCCTTGGGAGCAAATACTGCACCTTCGAGATTTTTTCATCCAAGTCACTGCTGTCCCCCATAGCAATCTGTACTTGCCCAAAAATCAGCGTCACCTCATAGTCAGGCGAAAAATAGATCTTGTCCACGGAAAGAGAATATTTTGAAAGCATATGCGTAATATTCAAAATATCCTGAAAAACATTCCGGTTTTCTACCGGAAGCGGTTCATGCAAAATAACATAGTCATAAGAAAGCCCCGTCACCTGAGGAATGCCGGGCGTTGCTTCTTCAGAAGTTTCCACAACAATACCGTCATTGTCAAAATACATATATCTGCCCAGATAGGATACATATCCGGCAATTGCTTTTTCATATACGGTAATCCTGATAGTGTCTTTTTCTTCAATGTTTACATCCATCGTTTCGATAAAAGGAATATTATCAATGCCCTTATCACGGTATTTTAAAGACAGGAAAAGCGAGTTATTCCCATATTTTCCTTCCATAACCATATCCATAATTTCCTCATTTGTATAATGAATATTTCCTTCCACATACACTGTCGTAATCGTATAATTATCCATTATATAGTGATATCCGCCTGCAAGAGCGCAGAAAAAAAAGCAGATGAGCGCAGAAAGAACAGCGATTCTTTTTCCTTTTCCGAAACGGACTTTCTCTTTCTGCTCTTTCTGCTTTTCTTTTCCCGTGTCACTTTTGACAAGGCGCAGATAGGGATTTTTTTTATTCACTTTCCTTACCACACGTTTGCTGCCCATCTGATATCCTTTTAATCGTCCTGTTTATTAGCATCTATCTTCCTGCATCTTACTCCAAGAGCTTGCAGGTCTTTACAGATATCTTCATATCCTCTTTCTATAAAATGCCTGTTCCACACAGTTGTCACGCCTTCTGCGGCAGTACCGGCAAGCACCAATGCCGCCCCGCCCCGCAGTTCTTCCGCTTCCAAATCAGTCCCATGCAGGCGCTCTACACCCTCTACAAAAACCGTATTGTCCTGTACGGTAATATGCGCACCCATTTTCTGAAGCTCCGGCACAATACGGAAGCGGTTCTCAAAAATCGTTTCTTCCAGCACTCCCTCTCCCTCGGCAAGCGTCATTGCCGCCAGAAATGCCGACTGTAAATCCGTAGGAAATCCCGGATAAATATCTGTTGTCAGTTTTGGCAGCATTTTTCTTCTTTTTCTACAGACAATCTGCATCCCGTCCGCATCCTCACGGATTTCGGCGCCCATAGAAACTGCCGCCTGCATAACCGCACGCATCTGCATACAAGGGGCTTCTTTCAGGAAAATATCACCGCCGCTGCACAGACATGCCGCCAAATAAGTGCCCGCAACAATCCGGTCTGCCGGAACACGATAGGAAATTTCATGCAGTGCATCTACGCCGCAGATTATCAGTCTGCTCGTACCGATACCCTCTATCCGGGCGCCCGCCTGTTTTAAAAAATCACATAAGATATAGATTTCCGGCTCTTTCGCCGCATTTTCAATCACTGTTGTTCCACGGGCAAGTACTGCCGCCAGCACAAGATTTTCCGTAGCCCCCACACTGACAAACGGCAAGACATGCACCGCACCGGTCAGTCCATTTGTCTGCGCAATAAAACCATCTTCCTTTTCTTCAATAGCCACGCCCATTTTCCGCAGTCCCTGCAAGTGCAGGTCTATCGGTCTTTGTCCTATCACACAGCCGCCCGGATACTGCATACTGACACTTCCTGTCCGGGCAAGCAAAGCGCCGAGCAGCGTAATCGAAGAACGCATCATACAGACGGAATCCTGCGGCATGATACAACCTGCCAACTGCTCTGCATTTATCTTTACAGTATGTCCTTTTCTATCTATTGTACAACACAAACTCTCCATCAGCCGCAGCATATGATGCACATCGCTGATCTCCGGACAATTCTCTATCTCGCACGTACCGTTTATTAAAAGAGCTGCCGCCAGAACCGGCAGGACTGCATTTTTAGAACCCTGTACCTTAATCTGACCATTCAGACAGTTTCCACCATATATCTGAATCGCATCCATAGCAAAACCTCAAAGCAGATA
>CAZKOR010000320.1:0-3677 GCA_964554405.1 uncultured Bacteroides sp.
TTATTAAGCAGGGGATGTTAGCAGAAGTAATGGTAAAATATATGCTTGCTTATGACGGCATTAAGGAGCCTGCATATGACAATACTCATGCAAATCGTATTCGATTGTTAAAAAAGAATGATTTATTGCCTCATGAGATAGATAATACATTATACATTTTGCGGAAAGACCGTAACAATGCAGCTCACAACGGAGCGGAAGAGACTGAAAAGGCATTAAACAATCTGCCATTATTGTATGAACTTTGTGTATGGTATATGCAGACATATGGAGATAACAGTTACAATCCTGTGGAGTATGTTCAGCCGATAGATTTTGCGATTAGCTTAGATGAATTGGAGAAAGAAAATCGAGAGTTAGAGGAACGCAATAAGTCATTACTTATTGAATTATTATAATGAGGGGACAGATGCGTCTTTCTCACGATATTTAGTAAACAATAATCTTGAATTCTTTGCTTTGAACAAAATTACGATATATTATAATGATTTAAAAAACTATATATATGAATTTTATGCAATCATAGATTATGTATTTTCAACATTAAATTTCGGTTTTGATATAGATAAAGTGTATTCCCAATAAGATATAAGTTAGAAAGAGAATACTATACGGCAGGGGTTTCTGCTAGAGCCATTCCTGCCTATGTTGAACTGTTTATAGGATGCAGGCAAGAGAAAACATTTCACTCAATTTCAGTTTGTCAAAATTATCAAAAATTTATTAATATTTTATTGACGAGACATTTACACATCTGTTACTATAAATTAAAGCATAGAAATTCTAACGGAAATCCGTTCTATTATCTGATTTTCTAACAGCACTGTAAGGTAGTGCGTTGTCTGATTTAGAATCCTTGCTTTATTACCAATTTAATCAAATAAGGCAGGGAGCAGATAAAATCCTTTCATGGAATGGAATGTTGTCCTTGCCATTCAGCGAAAGGAGGACGAATGGGAAAGCATAAAGAAAAGAAGGACACGGTGGAAAAGGAATTTGTTTCTTTTCCGGATATTGCCGCGGATGTAATCAATGCATTGCTGTATGAGGGAGAAGAAATAGCAGATGCCGGAAAGCTGCTGGCAGGACCGACAGAAACCATCTATCAGGGGGCAGAAAAGCTCCGGAGCCAGTATGAGGATTTGTGTAAATATGAGCTGGCGGATGGGAAAGTCAATGTCATGTACCTGGTTGCCAACCAGAGCAGGACCGATGGGAAAATGTTGCTCAGGAAGGCAGGCTATACAGGCGGTGTCTACCGGGAACAGTATAAGGGTAAAACGTGGGATATCTTTCCGGTTGTTGAATTTGTGCTGTACTGGGGAACCCGCAGATGGAGGGGGAGCCGTGATATCCGGAGGTTATTCCGAAAAAAGAAGATTCCCGATGGTGCATGGAAATATATCGATGAGTTAAAGCTTCATGTATTTGAGATGAGATATCTGCCGGAGGAGACAAGGAAATTATTCCGGAGCGATATGAGGATTGTAGTAGATTTCCTTGCGGAAGGAGAGGCTTACCGATCTGACAGAAAAATCGTACATAAAGCGGCATTAATCAAAATGATCAGGGTACTTTCTGGAGAAACAGATACGGAAGATGTTGAAAAATGGATGGAAGAACAGGCGATCAGGGAGGAGGACGAAGTTACAGTGTGTGAATTATTTGACCAATATGAGAGAAAAGGAAGAGCTGAAGGAAGGGAAGAGGGCGAAAATCGTTTTGCCACACTGGCACAAATGCTAATGGACGGTGGCAGGAATGATGACTTACGGAGAGCCATTTCCGACCGGAGCTATAGGGAAAAGCTGTATATGGAAGTTAAATTATCTTAATGCGACCTGCTGGGGAACAAATTGAAATTTGTTGTATTTGCTTTGGATATTGTCTATAATAAGATTAGGAGTGGAGGTGTAAATATGGATGCGTTGAAAAAAGAAGAAATTTACACGATAGATGATATATATGCTTTACCAGACGGAGAGAGGGCAGAGCTAATTGATGGGAAGATTTATTATATGGCTCCGCCAAGCTGGAGTCATCAAAGGATAAGCAGAAAGTTACATCAAACAATAGCAAATTATATTGATAGTAACAATGGAAAATGTGAAGCCCTAGCTGCTCCGTTTGCTGTATTTTTGAATGAAGATGATATAAACTATGTAGAACCAGACATTTCTGTAATTTGTGATCAGACCAAATTAGATGAAAAAGGCTGTCATGGAGCGCCTGACTGGATTATTGAAATTGTTTCGCCGAGCAGCAAACCAAGAGACTATATGACAAAATTGTTTAAATATCGCACAGCAGGAGTCAGGGAATATTGGATTGTCGATCCTGATAAACATATGACAATGGTTTATGAATTTGAAAAAGATACAGTAGAACAGTATGATTTTGGCGAGGATGTACCAGTAGGAATATATGAGGGATTTACAATAAAGATTGAGTAGTTATGAAAAGAAAATAGAACTTGATTAATTTTTTCAACCCTGTCATAATCTCCCTCCATGCGGCATACAATACAATAAGTATACGCATGGAGGTATTTTTGTGGAATTAGTGAAGAAAAAGATACATATGGACCGCATCGCATGCAAGGCCGGAACCCAGATGGTGTTGGAGGAGGATGTAAATATATCAGATAACAGACCGGATGCCAGTCATCTGATTGCTGTCAAGGGGGATGTCGTCGTAGATGAGATTCGCGTAAATGACGACCGTGTCAACTTGAAAGGCAGGCTGCAGGTGCAGATGTTGTATCTGACAGAAGAAAGCGGAATGTGTGCCAGCATGGAGGCATCTATTCCGTTTGATGAGAAAATCAATATGGAAGGCGTACACAACGGCGATACGGTATTACATTCCTGGAAGATTGAAGATTTGAGCGTTGGACTGATTAACTCCAGAAAGTTAAGCGTACAGGCGATGATTTCTTTTGAACTGGAATTGGAAGAGAAAATGGAGCAGGAAGCGGCTGTTGACATTTATCATGAGGAGCCGGTGGAATACCGTAAAAAAGTCCACCCGATGCTGCAGATTGCAGTCAATAAAAAAGACATTTTCCGTATTAAACAGGAAATGGAACTGCCGGGGAATCTGCCAAATGTATTTCAGGTTATCTGGCACAGCATTACATTGAATAATGTGGAATTTAAAGCGCTGGATGAAAAGATTGCATTGCAGGGAGAAATGAAAGCCTTTTTCCTGTATGAGGGTGAGGGAGATAATGACAAGACACTCTGGTATGAGAATACCGTGCCGTTCAGCGGAATGATAGAATGCCATGGATGCCGGGAAAATATGATTCCCGATATCCGATACACAAATACACAGTGTAATGTGGAAGTCAAAGCGGATTTTGATGGAGAAGAAAGAGTTCTGTGCATAGAAAACGTACTGGATATGGAAATCCGTCTCTATGAAGAGGAAAATCTGGAGGTATTATCGGATATTTACGGTGTGGCAAAAGAAATTGAGGCTGTCACAACGGATGTCTCATTAAAGAGCCTGCGGCTGCATCAGAACGGCAAGTGCAAGATTGCGGAACATGCGAAAATACAGAATACGGAAATGCACATGTATCAGCTTGTACACAGTGAGGGCGAGATTCAGATTGAAGAGGAAGCGGTTACGGATAACGGCATAAGCATTACCGGAACACTGCATGTGATTAC
>CAZKOR010000321.1:0-3661 GCA_964554405.1 uncultured Bacteroides sp.
TACGCCAAGCAGTTCCTCCAGATACTTCTTATCCGGCTTCTGATAGTCTAATAGTACCGGGAAAATAATGTTCTGCTCCACAGTCAGTTCCGGAACCAGATTAAATGCCTGAAAAATGAATCCGATATTTCTCCGGCGGAAAATCGTAACTTCGCTTTCTTTCATGGAAAACGTTTCTTTGCCGTCAATCAGCACCTTACCCGATGTAGGAGTATCGAGCGCCCCAATCATGTTAAGAAGCGTACTCTTTCCGGAACCGGACTCTCCGACTATCGCTACATACTCTCCTTTCGGAACGGAAAAGCTGACATTCTTTAACGCCTGTACAGCCGCTTCGCCGCTGCCGTAAGTCTTACAAATTTTGTTGACTTCCAATAAATTCATTGTGTAAGCACCTCTCTTTAAGTAGTATTCTTTCGTGTGAAAAAGAAATATTAGTCTGCATTTTCTAGCAGACTTAAAACTTCTCTTCACACTTTGGAAGAATAACACCTGAATACTACAATCCGGCTTCAATCAGACTACAATTTTGTAGTATTTAAAAAGAATATGACAAAAGTTGTCCCCTCACCTAAAATACTGTCAACTTCAATCGTGCCGTTATGCGCTTCCACCACGGATTTTGCAAGCGGCAGTCCGAGTCCGATACCCTGCCTGTCCACGGAATCCGGCAGGTTCCGAAAATACCTGCTGCGGTAAAATCTTTTAAAAATATGATGCAAATCTTCCGGATAAATCCCGCTTCCGTTATCTTTTATGGTAATGCGGACTGCGGAAGCAGATTCTCCCCATTCAATCCGTACACTGTCACCGTTTTCTGTATGATCGAGAGCATTTTTTACGATGTTGCTGACAGCTTCCGTCATCCAGTTTCGGTCGCAGGAAAAAGAAAGCGATGTATCACCTGATAACACAATTTCCTTTCCCTCCTGTTCGGCACGGAATGAAAAATGATTTTTCACATCCTCCATTATCTCCGAAATATTTTCCGGTCTTTTCTCCATCACCATAGTTCCGGCATCAAATTTTGTTATTTTTAAAAGATTCTGCACCAATGTTTCTATCCGGTCAAGTTCCTGCTCGGACAAATCCGAAAATTCTTTGATAGTCGGCAAATCATTTGCTCCGGCTTCCGTCTGTATAATGCCGTTATAAATATCAAGCGCAGCAAGCGGCGTTTTTAGCTGGTGCGAAATATCCGATATGGTATTCTGCAAAAATTTTCTCGATTTTCCTTCCTTTTCCGCCTGCGCATTCAGAATTGCCGCCAGTGAATTCACTTCATGAAAAAGCCTGTACAGTTCCCCCTCTTCATTACATTCGATACGGGCGTCTCTGTCACCGGAAATAAACTCCCTAATCCGCACTACGGCATCCTCCATCAGCCTGTTCTGCTCTTTGAAATATGCATAACAGACTGCAAATATTCCGATTCCCATACCGAATGCGCAAAGCGACATATATAACGCTGCACTGCTCATCCCGCTCTCCCTCATCCCTATCAACGTAACTGCTGTGGAAAACAGAAGATACAGCATGATACAACATCCAATCCGTAGGAATAACTGCTTTATTTTTCTATTTGTTAATATTTTCATCTCCGTAGTTATGCCTTTCTTTTTATATTATTAATCTATCCGCTTAACCGGCAGTATTCCACTTATACCCCATACCGCGGACCGTCACGATTTTTCTCGGTTCCGCAGGATTATCCTCTATCTTCATGCGAAGCCTGCGGATATATACGGTGAGTGTTTTATTATCGATATACTTCTCATCGCAATCCCACAATCTCCCTAAAATCTGTTCCGGTGAAAGCACCACATCCGGATTTTCCATAAACATACACAGCAATTTGTATTCGCCGGATGTCAAGTCAAGCGCCTCCCCGTTTTTATAACCCTCTCCTTTTAACAGCATAAGCGTAATGCCGTTAGATACCAGCTCGTTTCCTGACTGGCTAAAGTTGTCACTCCTGCGGAGCAGCGCATTCACTCTCGATAAAAATACGGCAAGTTTAAAAGGTTTTGTAATATAATCATCCGCGCCGATATCAAGTCCCATAATGATATCCGTTTCCTCATCAACAGCGGTGAGAAACATAATCGGCACCTTAGAAGTCCGGCGTATTTTTTTGCATATATCAAACCCGGAACCGTCGGGAAGTGACACGTCCAGAATCACCAAATCATATTTTCCATCCGCCCATAACGCATCCGCCTCAAGGCTCGTCCGGGCAACAGTAACCTCGTATTCCTGCTTTTTTAATGCAAACGTCAGTCCGCTTATTAAACTCAGATCATCTTCTACGAAAAAGATGTGTTTCATTTTTGCAAACCTGCCTTTCTATGCAAACTTGTGTATCAGTATCATTATAAAGTGCAGAGCATTGGATTTCTCCGCAGTTCTGCACTCTTATCATTTCATTCCTTATAAATTTAATTTTAAAACTTCTCTCTACAGCATTATTCAGCACTTCTCCCAATCAGCACTTTCTTTCCACAAAAAGCAAATCCGTACTTCCTGATACGTTCTTCCGGAATCCCTTTTGCCTGCAAAGCTGCCTGATAGTTCTTTTCCTCTATCTGCTGCAATGCACTCTGCACCGTATCAGATAATTCCTTTTCATCGTCCTCTTCCTGTACCTTAAACTCTATAATGACAGCATTCCTCTGTGGATTTCTCGGCTCCATCATGACATCATATCTGCCGAACCCACTCTCACGGTTTGATGTAACCGTATATTCATCCACCAGTTCCACCATCAGACCAAGCACAAATCCGTGATAAAAACGCTCCGGTTCTTCCTCTGACGGATTCTTTCCGGTGTCAAAATAACTGAATGTCTGCAGGGCAATCTTATTCATATAGGTGTTCATTCCTTTTACATCATCAGACATCAACGCCTGAAGAAAAGCATTTTTTACTCTGCGGCATCCTTCAAACCATCTTTCTATCATCCGCTCAAACATTACTTTAACTTCCGTATTTGTCAGCACTAAATCATATTCCGCTTTTCCCCGCTCTACATTAAATTCATAGCGTACCGCCCGCAGATATCCGCTTGCAAGCAATAAACTCCAAACGGCATCATCTCCCTGTTCCAGTTGGCTGAATACTATCTGCTCATCAAATGTAGTACTGAAAACATCTCCCCGGAGCAGACTCTCCATTGTCATTTTTATTTCCGAACTTCCCTCACGAATCAGATTTCCAACCAGACTGTTACTGCTGGTATTTGCCCAATAAGCTCCGACTCCTCTTTTATCAAGAAAATTAATAATTGACCACGGATTATAGATATCTTTTCTTTCTCCAAATATAAATCCATCATACCAGTTTTTTACCTGTTGCTTTTCCTCTGACAGACCATATTCATCCAGAGCAGTAAATACTTCTTCTTCCGTAAATCCGAAGCAGTCTGTATATTTATCAGAAGTAGTTGTTACCACTTCAAGATTATTGAGGTCAGAAAAAATGGATTCTTTGCTAATTCGTGTAATCCCTGTCATGACAGCGCGTTCCAGATAGGAATTCGTCTTAAACGTAGAGTTAAACAAACTCCTGATAAATGTCACCATTTCTTTCCAATATCCATACACATACGCTTCCTGCATCGGGGTGTCATACTCATCCAGAAGAATAATCGCTTTTTTTCCAT
>CAZKOR010000322.1:0-3619 GCA_964554405.1 uncultured Bacteroides sp.
TGGTGCTGCAGGACATCAATCTTAGGATTGCATCAGGGGAAAAGCTTGCAATTGTAGGAGAAAACGGCTCCGGTAAAACAACTCTGATTAAGCTGCTTTGCCGCCTGTACAGACCAACCACAGGTCGAATCTTACTAAATGGAGTGAATATCTGGGAATACCCTTACGAAGAATACATCTATAACATTGCGACCGTATTTCAGGATTTTTCCTTATTTGCATTTCCCATAGCAGAAAATGTGGCGGCATCCAAAGAATACGACAGTGAAAAGGTATATGAAGCTCTTCGTCAGGCAGACCTGCAGAAAAAGATAGATAAGCTGTCAAAGGGAATCCGGCAGGCAATTTCCCATGAATATGAAGAAGACGGAATGGATCTGTCAGGCGGAGAAGCACAGAAGGTTGCAATTGCCAGAGCAATTTACAAAGATGCGCCTATCGTGATTCTGGATGAACCTACTGCAGCGTTGGATCCATATGCAGAAAAGGAAATCTATGAACAGTTTTTCAAAAACTTAGCGAATGAAACCATGCTTTCTATCAGTCATAGGCTGTCTTCCTGTCGGTTTTGTGACAGAATTGTATTACTCCATGACGGGCGATTGGTGCAGCAGGGCAGCCACGAGGAGCTGCTTAGTCAGACAAGTGGAAAATATGCCAAGTTATGGGAAATGCAGGCACAATATTATTGTTAAAATATAAAGAATTCTTTCAACCCGGCCCATAATATGTTATTCTAACCTAAAGAACCTTCGGAGGAAGAACAAATGTCAAGAAGTCCAAATATACGCTCGCTTATTTTGCCATTTATCATTGGGATTGTTTTAGGGATCATTGCAAAATTTACAGATGGGCGGGACTTCTTGTACTATTTTCCTGTATTTGCCGATACAATGGGGCGATTTGGGATATGGGTCTGGGCGGCAGCTCTGATAGCTATTCGTTCAAAAAAACCTTTACTGGCGGCAATCCGTTCCTTTACCTTTTTTATTGGAATGTTACTTGCATATTATAGTTATACTGTTCTGTTTTTGCATTTTTTTCCAAAATCACAAATGATTTTGTGGGGCATCATCGCACTGCTTACTCCGTTTTGTGGTTTCCTGATATGGCATATACACAAAGAAAATCATTATACAAATTTTATTTCTGTCTTACCTTTTACGATTTTCTTTACAGAATGGTATTTAACGGCTTTTACTGTTCGGGACTGGGCTTTCAGAACTGCCAGAGATGAACTGCTGTTTGGCATTGCCTATTTATGCTTTACTTTCTCATTGTTAAAAGTTGTTCCGACAAACAAAAAACGATTATTCAGTCTGCTTTATGGATTATTACTATCAATTATACTGATACAACTCATACAGGCAGAAATTATAGTCAATCCGTATGAGAGATTGCTGAATATATAACTATTCTTTATTGGAGGAAAAACAGAATGGAAGTTTTGGACTACACTCGGGAAATGATTTCAGACGTGATTGACTTTGAGCGCCGTCTGCGGGTTGAGGAACCCTTTTACAACTGGGATATTGATGAAGCATACCAAAAGAGGGTGGAAGCGACCTTTGATGACCCACGATTTACCAACGCTGTCTCCCTGTTGGCCTTTGAGAACGGTAAAGTGATGGGCCGCATTGATGGTTCTATTATTGCCAGCCGATTTGACGGCTCAGTAAATGGCTATCTGGACTGGATTTGTGTAATCAAAAGCAGCCGTCACGCCGGAATTGCTCAGGCTCTGCTTGCGGAGCTGCGATGTAGGATGAAGCAGGCTGGGGCGAACCAGCTTATAGCATTGATGGCTGCTAATGAGGAAGCTCAGCGGTTCTATCGTGCAGTGGAAAGAGCCAGTATCCACGATGAAGGAATATGGATCGATCTGTGATAGGGATAGCCAAAAGAATGTGCATTCGAATTTGAGGAGGTGTTTATGAAAGAAATATCTCTATGCATTATGACAGGAGAGCTTTGCCATGAGTTATATCAAGGCTGGGAAAATGACCCTGACATATATATGGACATGAATCTGTTTACCGTATATCAATATGACGAAAACGCAGTAGATAGATATTTTGAATCCAAGCAAAATCCATCTCGTGTTATATTTGCCATTATGAAAGATGGCAGACCAATAGGGGAACTTCAGCTAAAGCAGATAGATTGGGAAAATAAAGAATGTACCTTAAGCATTCATATGCAAAACGATATTGTGAAAGGGCATGGATATGGAACTTGTGCTGAACGTTTAGCGCTGCAGTATGCTTTTGATACTTTGGGAATGGCTGCAGTTAACGCAGACACAATTATAAAAAACACACGGAGTCAGCACGTGCTTGAAAAGGTTGGCTTTCACTATGTAAGAGAAAAAGACGGCTTTAGGTACTATCGTTATACTGAAGATACTTAGAATTTCTTCCGTCTTCCGTGAATTCTTCTAACACGGTAAACCCGTTTTTTTCGAGGACTCGTATTGATGCATGATTATCAGAGAAGGAAAAGGCTCCAATCGTGCTGAGTTTATATTTAGTCTGTACTTCCTGTAAAAACAAAGCTACAGCCTTTGTTGCAATTCCTTGCGTCCAATATGCCTTTTCAAAAATACAGAAACTCAGCATAGCATTTGGTTCTTCATTTACATCAATACAATAACACCAAATATCGCCAATATAATTATCATCTGCAATAATTATTTTTCCGTAACTTTTTGCATTTGCAAGTAATGTTTCTCTATAATCCTCCAGAGCTTCTTCTACAGTCTGGGCTTTTTGCGGCAATACTGCTTTAATCTCCGGTTGATTAGCTTTTTCAAAATAGATTCTGACCGTATCAGCAGTCCTGTTCCCTAAGTATATGTTCATCGTGTCACCCTATGTAATCTCAAATTTACAATTTTATGTATTCTTATTATACTGCAAAATTGCAAGAAAACAAGTTTCATACTTGAGCGAAAGTTATATAAAGTTATATAATGAATGAAAAGTTATATAAAGTTATATAAATAAATTAGTCTGTACAATCAGACTGGCAGAAAATTAGGAATTATGGAGACAAAGATATGTTGGAATTTTATGCAGACAGTAAATATTTAGTTTTTCCTGTCGGTTATCATGCACAAAATAAGAGGTTATATTTTTATATTGATGAAAAACTGGTGTATGACATAGTTTTTCCACTGGATTATGATAAACCGGATTTTTATGCACCGTTAAATATTGAACGGTTCTATGGTAAAACAGTGCGGATTGAATGTGATAAAAATCTTCAAATACAAATTGATAAACGTGACAGCGTGGAAACATCTTATGATGGGAAATACCGTCCTTATGCACATTTCACTGCGAAAAGAGGATGGCTTAATGACCCAAATGGTTTAGTATACTATAAAGGCTGCTATCATATGTTTTTTCAACACAATCCGGTTGATTGCAAGTGGGAAAATATGCATTGGGGACATGCTGTGAGCAGTGATTTAATACATTGGCAGGAAAAAGAGATTATGCTTTACCCGGATGAGGACGGGACAATTTTCTCAGGCTCCGCTATTGTAGACTGGAAAAATATCACAGGGTTAAAACAGAATGATAATGATGTGATTCTTATTTTTTATACTTGTGCC
>CAZKOR010000323.1:0-3569 GCA_964554405.1 uncultured Bacteroides sp.
CATTCCTACAATAAAACTGAATGTCCGATGAAAATTGTAGCTTGACATATGCACGTTTTTTGCTGCATCGGCATAATTTATGTCTTCACAAATATGTTCTTCCATATAGTTTATTGCCTGCTGTATAAGTTGTACCGACACGTTGTTCAATCCTCCTTGTATGCACTGATTATAGCTGGTCGTACTTAGAAAATCCTGTTCGTATTTGCACCAGTTTGGTCTTTTTCATAAAATAAAGCCTTGCACAAATATTGGCAAGGCTTTACACTCTCTATTATTATATTATGCCACTTATAGCAAAAGTCAATCGCATTTTCATAATCTTATGTTATATAATTACAAGGTAAAATCTTCGGAATGCGAAAACTGAGAAAAGCTGTATATATGGGGTATGGCGGCTATTATATGAAGCCCCAAATAGAGGAAGATGGAAAAAGCAGCTTTTTTATTGCGAAAGATACTGGAAAATCGAAATATGAGGAGGGGACTATGTTGATAGTAAAGGACGATAGAGGAAATGAACTACTGGAAATAATTAGTGTTGAAGAAGAAAAGGCAGATGCAAAGTATGAACCTATCAATCACTGCCTAGCAGTCGTAAAAGTCGGTTCTGATTATTTACTTGGTTGGAACAAGTATAGAAAGGATTGGGAAATCTTTGGAGGATGCAGGGAGAAAAATGAAACATTAAGGGAATGTATAAACCGTGAATGTAATGAAGAATTAGGACTAAAAAATGTAGATTTTACATATATCGGATTGATGCACTATTATATGGCACCCGGTTATTTTAATCCGGAATGGCATTATGAATATGGAGGATTATATGGAATCAGTCTGCCTATTGAATATATGGAGGATATAAACAAGTATAGAACAGATAAAGAAGAAGTTGAAAAATTAGCATTTTACAGAGATGTAAAGGGAAAAGAAAAAATAGCACCGATTGATGAAAAATTGCTTGAATATTGGAATATATAAGGGGGAATCTGATGCCCTCAACAATGGAGGTGTCAGGTGGGATTTCTGCAGGTCTTTGAGCTTTTCCGGCAAAGTAAGTTTACATTTCCTTTCTAAGGTGATTAGATGTGAGATTTTTATCTTGACATTTGAGACCACTTGGCGTAGTCTATAGCACAGACTACACCAAGTGGTCTGTGAAGGGAGAAGGAAACATATGGCAGAAATACAATTAGGTGTCATTGAGGCACGGTATGCAGATATGATTTGGGAGCATGAGCCGGTTACTTCGTCTGAACTGGTAAAGATGACAGCGGTAGAATTTAACTGGAAGAGAACCACGGCGCATAATGTGTTGCGGAGATTAATAGATAAAGGGTTGTTTCGGAATGAAAATGGAGTGGTAACTGCTGTGATTTCCAGAGACGAATTTTATTCCATGCAGAGCAGACAATATGTGGAAGATACCTTTGCTGGCTCGCTTCCGGCATTTATTGCGGCATTTATGCAGGGTTCTAAGATTACAGCGGATGAAGCGGAAGCAATCCGCAGAATGATTGATAGAGCAGAGGAGTAAAGGGTATGGGCGATATTTTCTTGAAATTATTAAATATGAGTATTACTGCCGGATGGTTAATATTGGCAGTTTTATGTATCAGACTGTTATTTAGAAAAATGCCCAAATGTGTGAATTGCCTGTTGTGGGGAGTGGTAGCGATCAGGCTTATTTGTCCGTTTTCCATTGAAAGTCAGTTTAGTATACTGCCGAGTACAGAACCTATAAAATCCAGTACAGTTGTGGAAGGGGAAGTCCAAAATTATATACCGTCCATAGACAGCCGCCTGACGATTGTGGAAAATACGATAAATCCAATGCTGACAGAAACCTTTGCATATAACGAATCAGATAGTGCGGCACCATTGCAGGTAGTTACATATGCTGCTGGTTTTGTCTGGTGTTGTGGCATGATCCTGTTGATGATTTATGCAATGGGCAGTGCTATAAAGCTGCATAAACTTGTAAGAGAAGCGGTATGCGTCAGGGGTAATATTTATATTTGTGATGCTGTAAAATCGCCATTTATTTTGGGGATTGTCAGACCAAGGGTTTATCTTCCTTCTGCACTGAGTGAGGGAGAGATGGACTATATCCTTGCACATGAGTCTGCACATCTTAAAAGAAAAGACCATTGGTGGAAAGCGTTGGGTTATTTATTGTTATGTATCTATTGGTTTAATCCTCTTTGTTGGATGGCATATTCCCTGCTCTGCAAGGACATTGAATTGGCATGTGATGAAAAAGTAGCCAAAGATATGACATTCCAAGAGAAAAAAGAGTATTCTAAGGTGCTGTTATCCTGTGCAAGACCGAGGAGTCTGATTATGGTATGTCCGTTGGCTTTTGGGGAAGTGGGGGTAAAGGAAAGAGTGAAATCCGTATTGAATTATAAAAAACCGACATTATGGATTATTATAGCAATGGCAGCGGTATTAGTAATATTGGCGGTATGTTTTTTGACGAATCCCACAAGAGAGTATCAGATAAGAATTACAATACCTGCAGGAAGTACAGAAACCTTTTGTTATTCAGATGAAGAAATCAGTCCTAAAGGTAATACGATTATACTTTATGCAAGTGAAGGACTTGGGGATACGGAAATTATATTGCTGCCGATAGAGGTCAGAGAAGAAAACGCTTACGACGAACCCACCTATATTACGCAGGGAATGCCTGTGAAAATGGATGTAGAAAAAGGTGCATGGTTTAAAATAGGTGTGAATATACAGAATCCGACAGATGAAAGTAAGGATGTATATATATCTGTGAGTAATGTGGAAGTGAGAATTGCTTCTTCAGATGAAGCTAAGAGTAGCAATCTATTCACGGAGAAGATGTCAAGTGAGGAAGATGCAGCACAGCAGGAAACTTTCGCTGATATGCAGGTATCTGATATTTTAAACGGTAGCAATCCGGTTACCATATCAAGGGAAGATGCGCTAATCTTTTGTGCTTTTCTTGAATCCGGAGAGTGGGAAGATGGTATTGCACGCTGTGCCAATAATTACGAACTTATATTTGATGGAAATACGATAAGATACCATTCTGACTGCGGAACCTTTAATAATTTTGTTAACAATAGGTGTCTTTCGCTTAGTGAAGAAGATAAAATGGAAGTGAATACTGTTCTTGAAAAATATCTTTCTTTACAGGCGGAAGAAATGCCAGAAGAAAACGAAATTATACAGGATATCTTGCTTTATGAACAACCGGAAGCTGACAAGGTCTGTATAAAAGTACAGCCTTCCATGATAAGTGGGAAATGTTATTATTACTATATTCCTACAGATAAAGACCAGGAATGGTTATTAGAGCAGGTACAGGCACTGGATTTGGAAGGAGAACTGTGGGATAGACGTTGGGAAGGTCATAAAGAAAAAGGCTGGCAGATAATCTATAATGATGTAGAAATAAGAGCGTTTGAAGGAGGGTACTTATATTATACATATGATGATGAAAATAATATTATGGAGTGCTTTATAGAAGCGCCTAGGTTGTGCGACTATATACAGATCATGTTAATGGAGAAAATAGGTTATCAAAATTATGA
>CAZKOR010000324.1:0-3555 GCA_964554405.1 uncultured Bacteroides sp.
ATCCATGAGGATATATAGATTACCTGCATTACGTTTACACAAAATTTTTTATAGTCTCTTTTGTCCTTGCGAACAAAATCGTAGCCATTCCATGCAAGTGCCTCAAGACGAAGATTGCAGGCATTTCCTTTAAATTTGATAAAATAACAGTATATTCTGCACATTTCTCCAGAGAATGGAGCGTGTTTTCTACATCCCCAAGCTTTGCGTAATTGCGGGCAATATAGGAATAGCGCATAGAAATACTATTTGCATAAAATCCGACATTATCATCCTCGAACAATAACTTAATCAGCTGAATGCCAAATTTATATGCTGCAATCTCCTCAATTGGTGCAAACTTCGTCTTTGTCAGCATTATTTGAGCTGTCTGTGAAGCAGAAACAAGCAATGAAACAATATAATTCTGACAGGCTTCAATCCCCTCTTCGCCTTTAAGTACTGCGCGCAAGGTATCTTACATGTTGATTTCCATAATGGAACCTCCGTATCAATATAGTGATAAGCGCTTATCTTGTTTCTATTCTACAAAGTCTGCGTCAACTTTACAAGAACGGCAAAGTATGTTTTCAAGTGCTTTATACAACTGTAAGTTGTCTCTCTGGCAGACTGAAAACATGCTCCAGGATCAAATTAATTTGAATCATATGTAAAAATATTCCTTAATAGGTGTTCATTATCTTGATATACTTTTTTACAATTTATTCTCCAATTATTTCCATACCATCCGGGAAATCCCGTATTAAAAGAGCACATGTATTTGTAAGTTTTACATTATTTTTTAATGGATAGGTCAATTTTCCTCTCTTTTCACCTGTTATACAATGAACATCTAATTTCGTATTTATCAAACCCAAATTGTTATCTAAATTATTGGAAAAAATGAGACTTCCGGCACTTACCCCTATTACCAAGCCGTTGTCATTGATATACTCCATCAAAGCCCTATTAAACCCTGTGGCATTGACTCTTTCAAGCAAATAACGTGTATTTCCACCACACAAATATACCACATCATATTGATGCAGCTTCTCAAACTCCATTCCTGCATGTAAGTCATATACGTCAATATTTTGATCCAAGATACCGCATTTTAACAGATCATTCATACATTTTGGCAAAACTTCTATTGCAGCTGCATCTATTGCCGCTGTAGGGATAAATAAAGCTTTTACTAAAGACATATCTTTACCTGCCATATCCACAAAGCAATCTTTAATTTCTTCAGTTTCTAAACCCGCTGATGTTAATAATACCCTCATGTTTCCTCCTATTCTGGCCAGTTCATCTGCTCATCTAAAATACCTAATTTTCTACACTCATTGCATACATATTCTTTTTCAGTCTGATTTCCAATCTGATATTTTAAAATCCTGTCTTTAAACACAATGTATTTTTCATTACCTGCCTTAAAATCAACAAACCAATTCTTATTTGTATCAGGATCAGCCAACATGACTTTTGAAATTTGTTCTGGAAAATCTTTTCTATCACTTGTAAAAAACAATGCAGTCCAGTATTTGGGGTTCCCGCCAGTATTCCACAATTCAATTCTATGAACATTCATGCAATCAATGATACTATCATCCGCTATACTCTCTTTGATCACTATTCCTTCATATAATTCCTGCTTCTTTTCACGGATTGCATTGCTGCCACAACTATGAACATCTTTTACATCATTTAACGTCAATTCATCTTTTAATAAAATATCCATAGATACTCGAAAGGTATCTCCCAGTATCAATAGTTTTTCTGTCTCTGGTAATGCAATGTCAGCTTCCCATTTAGATATAGATTGCCTGCTAACGTTACATATTGTTGCAAGTTCTTCCTGAGTCATTCCGTTTGCTTTTCTTAGTTCTATAATCTTTTCTGATAATTTCACCGTCACGCCTCCCTTTATATAGTATTATACAAAATAACGATGCTGTTTACCACCAACATTAAAGTTCTTTTTGGCAACCTGCAGTTGCGAATAAAGTTTTTGCCAACCTGGCGAGGAGCATTACATCTATGCAACATTGTCAAGTAATGGGGTTAATTTTGCGCACAAAAAAGCAGAGACTCTCTCGAATCTCTGCTCTCTTGGTTGTTGTTTACCATTTAATTAAATTATGGTACGTAGTCTTCTTCGATAAGAAATTTGTCTCGTTCCTCCATCACTTCCGTAGCCATCAATACACCCAGACTATATCCTCTGATAAACCTGTTTTGTGCGTCACAGTTATGTTCATTTTCCATCGCATCTAACAGCTGTGCTAAAAGTCTTCTCTGTTCCTCATTGAGCTTTTCATCCAATTTTTTATGAATTGCACATACCTGTTCACAATATTTCTGATGCACTGGCGAACGTTTCTCTGTTACCGCATTCACAAGGAGCTGCTCATCGGAGAATGCATCTAAAATCTTTCCCACCCTATTATCCTGTCCTTTCCTGCCCTTGCATATAGCGGCTAACCTTCTACGTTGCCCAACACAAGACCGTCACATCCTGCAAAGACTTCCATAATCACTAATGCACCCAAACGAAAACCATTGATAAAACTCTGTTGTAAATCGCTTTGGCTGGCTTCTGCTTGAGAGTCCCCCAGTTTTTCAAGCAGTTCTTTTTCCGAGTCATTGAGGGTTGCGGAAAGTTCTTCTTCCAATCTGCACACCCGTTTCATCGCACTTTTCAGTTCTGAATTGTGTTCCATCGTTTCCATACCCATGCGGAGGTTGCCTTCTGCTATGGCTGTCAAAATCGTCTGCATCATTGTTCTGCTCTCCTTCTCCTAATTTCTTGCAAGATTAGACCGCATAGTGTATACTATTTATGCGGTCTGTCTTTAGGCAGGCTCACTCTGAAACGGCGTTCTTTCTTCGCCGATCGGCGCCGTTTCTTTGTTACCTTTTCAGGCTCTCATGCACCATGTCAATCCCTTTCCGGACAACATCTGAACGGGACATTTTTAGTTCCTGTGTACAATCATCAAGTTTCTTTACTGTTTCCTTGCTTACCCGTACAAATATTCTGCCCGTCATGGAATCGTCAGAGGGTGGTCTCCCTGCCTTCTTTGGCGCCATTGTTTCACCTCTCTTTCTTGTGCGCACATTAATTATATTATTGTACGCACAGAAAGTCAATACGTTTTATGACAAAACACAATTCATATGCTATTTTCCAGTATATATACCAATCCTCAATCAGCCTTATACTTGTCCTTTGACATCACGCATTTTGACAAGGTTCTCCCTATGTGCAAAAAAGTATTTCATTTTAATATTATTGTTATAATAAGTCCATTCAAGAATATCTGTTTTACCACAAGCCGCCCCTTACAGCCACTTGCGCCATTGTATTTATGCCTCCCGCCTTTCTGTCAAGTCTGAAATGAATGGGATTTCAGCCCAGACTTGACAAAAACACAGGAGCAAAATATCCTGTCACTAAGAGGTTTGTAATGGGAAGTATTGGTCAATTGGCTGTTTTGCAGAAATGTACAGCCTTATCTGATTGGAGTGATTATCAATGAAATATAAACTTACCATACAGGAAAAACTAAAAGACCT
>CAZKOR010000325.1:0-3511 GCA_964554405.1 uncultured Bacteroides sp.
GCTACACCTTCCCCAACATTGGTATAATCCCTGCTTATGATTAAACCTTTGACAGAACCATCATCAAGCGCCTTTTTTGCGCTTTCCTCTACCGCTTTTCTTTCTTCCAAAATCTCTTTTGCTTTCTGGGATAACCGCTGAGAAACAGCACCTATGCTTATATGGCTTATGGCTTCCAATTCTTCTGTTGGTACTTCTTCCCACGGTCTGCCATGATAAGTATCGGCAATATTTTCCAGTGTAACTTCCTTTTTAAATGACTCCATGTATCAAATCCTCCTAAAATTTTCGCTATTACAGCTGCTCTAACAATACCGCCTTTTTGTTTGCAAATTCTTCCTCTGTCAATATTCCCTGCTCTTTCAGCTTTGCAAGTTTTTCAATCTGGCTCAATACATCATCCCCACCAGAAGCGTTAGCAGAATGACCGTTTTCCACTCCCTTAAACTGCTTCATAATACCTTTCGTGCGGAGCAGGTCAATCATTTCCTGACATACCTTAGCCTGACCCATAACGGTAGTACCTGTAAGCATTTCATTCCTAACAACATACTCGTCACCTGCTTCATCAAGATATTTTATTTCTATCACGTTCTTCTGCCTTAAATCGCTGTTATTACTGCCACTGCTTAACAACATTTCCGCATTGCTAATAACTCTTTCCACAATCTCTAATGAAATAACCCTGTTATATGGAATCTCAAACCCTGTAAACCAGTCCTCACTTTGAGGTTTTGCCAAAAAACTGAATCCGTCGGGCATAATATCAAGCAATATGTATGGACTTTTCTTTTTCTCCAACTGAAAATCAGGATGACCGCCCTTATACGTTACCTCATAACGAATTAAGCCGCCTTCTTGCGGAAGTTTGTTCTGCTTAGACTGCTCCATCTTTTCATTTACCAGTGTCTTTGTCTGGTCTATCCCAGTCTTAGCGGCCTCCGCTGCCCTTCCTGCCAATCCTTTCGCTTTTCCTAATGCTCCTGAAATGGAGTCTTTATCAAATAATGCCATCTTAACTACCTCCAGATTGTCTATATTTATTCTTTTACTTTAATTCAAACAAATTAAATGAGTATATATCTGCTCATTTAATCATATCATATTATTCCACTCATATCAATACATGGTTTTAAAAACTAATATAAAAATATATGAGGTGATTACTATGATTGATGTAGACTATGGACACATCCGCATTAAATTAGCGGAATTGATGGCGGAACAAAATATCAGTATCAACAAACTGGCGTTCCGTGCTGAAATGCAACGCACACAATTAAAGGCATACATGAAAGAGGATGTACAGCGTGTTGACTTGGCTGTTCTCTCCCGATTATGCTATGCCCTGGAATGTAACCTGTATGACCTGATTGAGTACATTCCGCCAAAACAGCACTAAAAAAATATCGCCAAAACAGGGGGGATGCACGAAAAAATACTTTCAAAAATTTTTCTGTCCGTTTTTTTCTGCATCCCCCCTGTTTTCTCTTACCTGCCTGACCTCTTACTTTTTCTTTCTGCCGATTTTTTCAGCTTCCCGTCTTATGGCATTGCTTTTTGTGCTTTTCGTTGTCTTAACGATTTCATAAACGCTGACTACACCGCTGAAACCAAGCATAAACATCATTACTTCTACCATTGTTCCCTGACCTCCTTTCTCTCAAATTACGCCCAAATCAATTCTGCGACCACAATACAAGCTGCTCCCGTCAACATTCCTGCAATCAAATAATTCATTGTATCTTTCTCCCTTCTAATACTCGTCCGCCCATAGCATGGTAGCATACTCCCCATCATCAATAATGTAAATTTTTCCTGCCACCCCATCATCCAATATGGGAATATAATATACTCTGCCATATTTCGGCTGTTCCTGTGAATGTGTAATTACCTGTACCAAACTACCTTCTTCCTGATTTCCTATGGTTTCCAGTTCGAATACCTGCAGATAGTCCAGCTTCTTCACCTTCCGCAAAGCATCCACCATGCTCCATAAAATAATTTGTATTTTCAGCGGCACTTCTTCACTGATACCTCTTGTCATGTACCGTGGCTGTCCTTCCTTGAATCTTTCTTCCTTCATCTTCGCCCTGCTTCCTTTGGATATACTAAAACAAGGCTGTCATCAGAGGAAAGCGGAAACAGTATTTCCACCCACTGGATGTCGCTGAATTCACTATCTCCAATATACTCCATATATTCATACAGAGTCGGTTCTATATTGTAAAATTCCCATATATCGACTATCGTATCTTCATATGTCTGCACATCAGGGAAGTATAAAATATAACCGCCCATGTCATGCGCCTTACGGTTTTCGCCATACGCATCATCAAGCACGCCTGTCAGTTCAAGTATTCTGTCACCGACAAAAACATTCTTCCCCTGTGCCCTCATTTCCGCCAACAGAAATTTAGCATCAAGCTTGTTTTTTATTCTTCGATACATTTCCTTTTCCGCCTCCTGCTTTTTTCACTTCATCCTGTTTTGTCTCCGCTTTTTCCACCACTGCTGTTGCATTTACATCTTGCACCATCTCCTTCCCATCAGAAACAGTTGCTTTTTCAGCTTTCTTTTCAATTTCCTTTGGCTTTATGCTTTCTTCCAATTTCTTTAATTCATCATGGAGCGGAAATGTTTCTAACCGCCATACATCCTTTCCATAATGCAGTCCAAGAAACAAAGGATGCACGCCTATCCATTTTTCTTTGTCTGCCGAACCAACAACAATATACTTTACCTGCTGTTCCAGTCCTTTCTCCCGAAGCATTGACAGGATATCAATCTTTGCTTCTATTGTTTTTGTATGTGTACCAAGACTGTTTCCTGTAGCAATCACAATGTCATAATCCGTGATATCCTTGCTTTCAAGAATTTCTTCAATATAAGCGATATTTTTTTCATCATAAGAAAGTTCGCTCACTTTCGGCTTGCCGTTGCATACTACGGAATAGAGATTGACAATGCGCACCGAAGCCCACCCAAAATCTTTTGTATGGTTCAACAGGTGCATGGTACTTAAATCCAGTTCCCCGCATCTCTCCGTAGAAAGTGTCGGGTACAGTTCCAGCACTACCCCTTTCTTCCCCTTATCTGACCATGACCGCCGCACTTCGTAGGTATGCAGTCCGTCCTCAGATGCCACAAGCTCTGTCTGCATTACAAATTTCTCTGTTACCATTTTTCTTTGCCCCTTTCTTTTTTAGATATAAATTGATAAAACTTATCAACAGATAAATTTTTTCAGTACAAAATAAAAGACAGATACCATCAGCCAGTATCTGCCTTTATCTTAGACTCATTATGTTTTTCAAGATTCATTATACCCTCATATAGACCTGCACATGGATATCCTTCCACTGCCGATTTCTGATAAAGTTGCCAAAACACTTCCTGTAAGCCTTTGCTTCCTCGAAAGTAATTTCAAGATGACCATATTCTGCATAATCATTTTCAGAAAATTCCCCTGCTGGCTCTCTGCCAATATTCAGATACCATTTATAAGTGC
>CAZKOR010000326.1:0-3488 GCA_964554405.1 uncultured Bacteroides sp.
TTTTCAGGACTGTCATATCGTTTATCAGATGGGGGATGACCTGATTCCGGTAGATGCGTCTGTTGTATGTGACTGGATTATGTTTGATGAGGACGGAAATCTTGCATATGCTGATGACGGCACATTGCAGATAAAAGAAGAAGCAATACCGGAATTTATTGCCGGGCTGGCAAAAGAATATGATACGGTGGGTTCTGCAAGAACGTTTCAGACGACCGGAAAGGGCGTTATTACAATAGAGGGCGGCATCTATGGCAATCTTCTGGATCAGAAAGCGGAAATTGCCTATTTAACGGAGGCGTTTGCAAGGAAAGCGGATGAAGTACATATACCTGCTTATTCGCAGATGGGCGTCCTACAGGGAAAAAACGATATTGGCAGTACTTATATTGAAATTGATATGGAAGAACAGATGATGTACTATTATCTGGATGGTGTTTTACAGATAGAAACGCCTGTTGTCACGGGAAATACATCCAGACGTATGGGAACGCCTGCCGGCGTCAATTATGTTTATGCAAAACAGACAGATCGCATCTTGCGCGGCGAAGGATATGCTTCTCATGTCAACTTCTGGATGCCTGTTAAAGGAAATATCGGCATTCATGATGCGTCCTGGCGGAGCAGTTACGGTGGAACTATCTATCAGACTAATGGCTCGCATGGCTGTATCAATACACCGTATGATGCAATGTCACAGATATATGAGATGGTGGAGGTCGGAACACCGGTTGTAATGTATAATTGAAATTTTTTTGAATAGGAATTGACGAAAGTACAGGATATATGTAAAATATTTCTTGATGTTTGTTTATTTATAGTGAGATATTATTTTTAATTCATATTTTTTATAATGACTGGAGGAGAAAACAGTGGCAAGAGTATACAATTTTTCAGCAGGTCCGGCAGTTTTACCTGAAGAAGTGTTAAAAGAAGCTGCAGAGGAAATGTTAGACTATAAGGGATGCGGTATGTCCGTTATGGAAATGAGTCATCGTTCCAAAGTATATGATACGATTATCAAAGAAGCGGAAGCTGACTTAAGAACCTTATTAAACATTCCTGATAACTATAAGGTCATCTTTTTACAGGGCGGTGCAAGCCTGATATTTGCATCTGTTCCGATGAACCTGATGAAAAACCGTAAGGCAGGTTATATTTTAACAGGACAATGGGCAAAGAAAGCATTTGCGGAAGCGAAGATGTACGGAGAAGCAGTAGAGCTTGCCTCTTCCGCAGATAAGACATTTTCTTATATTCCGGATTGTTCCGATTTGCCGATTACGGACGATATGGACTATGTATATATTTGTGAGAACAATACAATTTATGGCACGAAATATCATACTCTGCCTGATACAAAAGGGAAAATTCTTGTTTCCGATGTTTCCTCCTGCTTCTTATCAGAGCCGATGGATGTCACAAAATACGGCATGATTTATGCAGGTGTGCAGAAGAACGTAGGACCTGCAGGTACACAGGTCGTTATTATCAGAGAAGACCTCTTAAGTGATGACGTATTGCCGGGAACGCCGACCATGATGAATTATAAAGTGCAGGCGGATAATGATTCTTTATATAATACGCCGCCGTGCTACGGTATTTATATCTGCGGCAAAGTCTTTAAGTGGCTTATCAAAAACGGCGGACTTGCAGCAATGAAAGAGTTGAATGAGAAAAAGGCAAAAATTTTATATGATTTTCTGGATGAAAGCTCTTTATTCAAAGGAACTGTCAGAAAAGAAGACCGTTCTCTTATGAATGTTCCTTTCGTTACGGGAAGTGATGAGTTAAATGCTAAGTTTATTAAAGAAGCGGAAGCAGCGGGATTTGTTAATCTGAAAGGACACCGCAGTGTGGGCGGTATGCGCGCAAGCATTTACAACGCTATGCCGGTTGAGGGCGTAGAGAAACTGGTTGCTTTTATGAGAACTTTCGAGAAAGAAAACTCATAAGAATGGAGGACAAAATGTTTAAATATCATTGTTTAAATCCTATATCGAAAATAGGAATTGAGAATTTCAGTGCAGAGTACACACAGACGGAAAATATTCAGGAAGCGGACGGCATTCTTGTCAGAAGCGCATCCATGCATGACATGGAGCTGCCGGACAATCTGCTTGCCGTAGCAAGAGCGGGAGCAGGTGTCAACAATATTCCGCTTGATAAATGTGCGGAAAAAGGTATTGTTGTATTCAACACACCGGGCGCGAATGCTAACGGCGTAAAAGAACTTGTTATTGCGGGTATGCTTCTTGCCTCCAGAGATGTGGTAGGCGGTATTGAATGGGTGCTGGACAACCAGGGTGATGAAAATATCGCCAAAACAGCGGAGAAAGCAAAGAAAAATTTTGCCGGAACAGAAGTTTATGATAAAAAACTCGGTATTATCGGACTTGGTGCAATCGGTGTAAAAGTTGCCAATGTAGCAAAGCATTTAGGTATGCAGGTGTATGGATATGATCCGTATGTTTCCGTTGATGCGGCATGGAACTTAAGCCGTGATGTAAAACATGCTTTGAGTGTGGATGAAATCTACGAAAACTGTGATATCATTACGATTCATGTACCGCTTATGGATGCGACCAAAGGCATGATAGATAAAGATGCAATTGACAAGATGAAAGACGGTGTGATTCTGTTAAACTTTGCAAGAGATCTGCTTGTGGATGAAAAAGCTGTTTTAGATGGCATTGCATCCGGCAGAATCCGCAAATATGTATCTGATTTCCCGAACTCTGTAACGGCAGGAAAAGAGGGCTGTATTGTGATTCCGCATCTTGGTGCATCTACGGAGGAATCCGAGGACAACTGTGCAAAGATGGCGGTAAAGGAACTGATGGATTATCTGGAAAACGGAAATATCATCAACAGCGTCAACTATCCGAAATGCGATATGGGAATCTGTACACAGGCAGGACGTATTGCTATTTTCCATAAGAATATTGCCAATATGATTACAAAATTCACCGCATGTTTCGGTGATAATGGCATTAATATTTCCGATATGACGAATAAGTCCAAGGGAGAGGTGGCATATACGATGCTTGACATTGAAGTACCGGCTTCCGAAGATATCATTAAGAAGTTAGAATCCATAGAGGGCGTTTTCCGTGTAAGAGTTATCAAATAAAAAATCGTCGCCGTCGGCGACGATTGAGAGAATGCTTCGCATTCTCTTGAATAAGATGGAGGTTTAAAGGATACCTCCATCTTTTAATTCTGCCTGAAACTGCGTTTCCGCCTTAACGGCAACCTCACTTGCAAGGTCCATATAAAGAATAAATACATCTTCTACGGACATTCCTTTTTCTTTGGCGATTTCCTCCATAACAGGTTTTAATGTTTCAAGCTGGTAGGAAATCGGCGTTTTCTGCGGGTCGATATCCGCCAGTGTTTTTTCCGCATAAGAGTTGATTTTACTAAGAATTTCTGCATGTTCCGGAGTCATACTCTCACTTCCTTTCTTTCCAAAAAGTGTTATTTTA
>CAZKOR010000327.1:0-3487 GCA_964554405.1 uncultured Bacteroides sp.
ATATGGATGTACGGAAAATTCCTCATCTGCAGTTTTGCGTATGAATAAAGAAACAACAATTAAAGGAAAAATTGGAATTCCATATGTCAAAACATTGTGAGTGTCTTTGATTCGGAAACTTTAGAAGAAAAAAGTTATAGCGAAGAAGGAGAAATTTGTATCCAATCGTATACTGTAATGATTGGATATTATCATGATGAGTAATTAACTTATGAAGTGCTAGTGCTGAGAAAACACGATGATGGTTCTATTTGGATTCATATAGGAGATTTGGGAATTATAGATGAAAGGGGATTTATAACCATTACAGGTAGAATTAAAAGAATTATTTCTACATACACAGGTGAAAAAGTTTATCCTGTACAACTAGAAGGAATAATATCAAAAGTATTAGGTGTTATAAAAGTTTGCGTTATTAAAGCCCCAGATAAAAATCACGAAGAATACTATGTACCAGTCACATGTGTTGTTACTGACAGCAGACATAATTCTGAACAGGTAAGAAAAGATATTATATTAACTTGCGAAGAGGTGCTTCCTGACTACGCATGACCGCGAGAAATTATAATGAAAGATGCTTTTCCTTATTTAGCAAGTGGGAAGCCGGATATTTAAGGCGATGGAGCGTGAATTGGATAAAAAGTCAATTAGAGATATTTATGCTAAAGGGGAAAATTTATAAATGTGTTTTGGGACAAATTTTGGAAGTGTTTCCTGAATATATCGGATATCGACATCAGCCCCCAGCAGACTGGTTGTAGTATTATTTTGAAACGAGAAATTCCAACAGGAAATAAGGATAGTTAATATACAGTCATAACCCCCCAGAATACTTCATACAATGTAAAAAAGTATTTCTGAGGGGATTTTTTTGAAAGATTATATTGAGGAAAGAGCAATCAATATTGCTAATTATATTATTGAGAACAATGCTACCGTCAGACAGACCGCAAGGCAGTTCGGGATTAGCAAAAGTACGGTACATAAAGACGTAACAGACAGATTATCTCAGATAAATCCTACTTTAGCATCAGAGGCAAGAAAAGTGCTTGATATTAATAAGTCCGAACGCCATATTCGCGGCGGGCTTGCAACCAGAGAAAAATATCTGCACAGACATGCGCAGTAATTTCGACCAAAAGAGCTGATAAGTAAAGACTGATATAATATGTTTTGACAACGTTTTCCGTTATCCTTATAATAGATACTATAAAGGAACCATAAAACAACGGGAAACAATTTTGACAGAAGAGGGAGGAGCCATGGAAAAGGAAATGGTTATTGTGCTGGACTTTGGCGGGCAGTATAATCAGCTGATTGCAAGAAGAGTCAGGGAATGTAATGTCTATTGCGAAGTCCATCCATATCATATCAGTCTTGAAAAAATCAGACAGATGCAGCCGAAAGGTATTATTTTCACAGGAGGACCAAACAGCGTATACGGCGAGGGTGCTGCTGTTTGTGAGAAAGAAATATTTGAACTCGGGATTCCGATTTTGGGAATTTGCTATGGCTCACAATTGATGGCGCATCTGCTTGGCGGTAAAGTGGCAACTGCGCCTGTCAGCGAATATGGAAAAACAGAAGTTGCAATCAGTCAGAAAGCAGCCCTTTTTCAAGGGGTATCCGATACGACAATCTGTTGGATGAGTCATACCGACTATATTGAAAAGGCGCCGGAGGAATTTCAGATTACAGCGCATACACCCGTTTGTCCGGTGGCTGCAATGGAATGCCCAGAGAAAAAATTATACGCAGTGCAATTTCACCCGGAAGTTATGCATACGGTAGAGGGCATGAAAATGCTGCGTAATTTTGTAATGGATATCTGCGAATGCAGCGGTGACTGGAAAATGGATTCTTTCGTAGAGACAACCATTCAGGCAATCCGGGAAAAAGTTGGCAGCGGTAAAGTACTGTGCGCGCTTTCCGGCGGCGTGGATTCTTCTGTGGCAGCAGTGCTTCTGGCTAAGGCAGTCGGCAAACAATTGACCTGCGTTTTTGTAGACCATGGCCTGCTTCGTAAAAATGAAGGAGATGAGGTGGAATCCGTATTCGGTCCGGACGGTCCATACGATTTAAACTTTATCCGTGTCAATGCGCAGGAAAGATTTTATAAGAAACTTAGCGGCATTACCGAGCCGGAACAGAAACGTAAAATCATCGGCGAAGAGTTTATCCGTGTCTTTGAAGAGGAAGCTCAAAAAATCGGCGCCGTGGATTTTCTGGTGCAGGGTACCATATATCCTGATGTAATAGAGAGCGGACTTGGGAAAAGTGCTACCATCAAGTCTCATCACAATGTAGGCGGTCTGCCTGATTGTGTTGATTTTAAAGAAATTATTGAACCGCTTAGAATGCTTTTTAAAGATGAAGTGAGAAAAGCCGGTCTGGAACTTGGCATTCCGGAATATCTGGTATACCGTCAGCCGTTCCCGGGTCCGGGGCTTGGCATTCGTATCATTGGAGAAGTCACGGAGGAAAAAGTGCATATCGTCCAAGATGCGGATTACATTTACCGAGAAGAGATTGCCAAGGCGGGTATTGATAAGACGCTCGGACAGTATTTTGCAGCGCTTACCAATATGCGTTCCGTTGGCGTCATGGGAGATGAGAGAACTTATGACTATGCTGTTGCACTTCGGGCAGTCTGTACAACGGACTTCATGACAGCGGACTGCGCGGAAATTCCGTGGGAAGTGCTGTCGAAAGTGGCAAACCGGATTGTGAATGAGGTAAAAGGGGTCAATCGGGTAATGTATGATTGCACTTCGAAGCCGCCGGGGACGATTGAGTTCGAGTAACGGATAGAATCCCGGAAATGCTGATAAATTGGGCGTTTCCGGGATTGTCTTATGCCTGTTGGCTCTAAAATGGCTCTAATTATTATAGAAGTAACAAGTGCTTAGGAGAAGTATATGAAGCGTGAAGAGATAATTGAGAGAAATAAAACATATTGGAATGACCATGCTGATTTGTGGTTTGGAACAACAGCACTTCCGGTGTATGGGGTACGATTTCCAACAGAAGATGATCTACATTTATTCGGTGATGTTGCCGGCAAGAAAATGTTGGAGATATGCTGTGGCAGCGGACATTCCTTGAAGTATAATGCCGAAAAAGGTGCAGAGGAGTTGTGGGGTGTTGATTTATCTCAGAAGCAGCTTGACAATGCTGCAAAACTTTTAAATGATGGCGGATATGCGGCAAAGTTATTGTGCTCAAAGATGGAGGATGAACTTGATGTGCCCAAAGGATATTTTGATTATGTATATTCCATCTATGGCATTGGTTGGACAACTGATTTGCAGGGAACATTTGATAAAATTGCTTCTTACTTGAAAAAGAATGGCATTTTTATTTTTAGTTGGCATCATACAGTGAATTATTGTGTGGCATGGTCATGTGATGAACGTAAAGACGTTTTAAGAGCTGAAAAGCTGGTAATGATGAAGAGTTATTATGATGAATCATACTTCAAAATGCC
>CAZKOR010000328.1:0-3479 GCA_964554405.1 uncultured Bacteroides sp.
CGCATAAGTCAGACGTAAGTTCGCAAACTGCTCTTTCCGCTCTCCGGGCATCTTGCCGAGCATCGTTGCTTTCCCATGAACAACTTCATCATGCGAAAAGACAAGGACAAAATTCTCACTATATGCATAAATCATGCTGAATGTCAGGTTGTTATGACAGCCGGAACGGAAATACGGGTCATTCTTAATATAGCTTAAGTAATCGTTCATAAAGCCCATATTCCACTTTAAGTCAAATCCAAGACCATCATCATCAAGACTTCCTGTTATTTTGGGCCATGCAGTAGATTCCTCAGCGATTAACAGTACATCTTCATCTCTTTTTTTCACAATGGAATTCAGATGTTTTAAAAACTCTACCGCCTCTAAATTCTCATTGCCGCCGTACATATTAGCTACCCATTCCCCATCGTTCTTGCCATAGTCAAGATACAGCATGGAGGCAACTGCGTCCATACGGATACCGTCCGCATGATACTGTTCAATCCAATACAGCGCATTGGCAATCAGATAGTTTGTCACTTCCGGCCGGCCGTAATTATAGATAAGCGTTCCCCAATGCGGATGGCTCCCCTTGCGCGGGTCCATATGCTCATACAGACATGTTCCGTCAAAATTGGATAAGCCATAAGTATCTCTCGGGAAATGTGCCGGTACCCAGTCTAAAATAACGCCAATGTCAGCTTTATGCAGTTCATTCATAAAATACATGAAATCCTGCGCCGTACCATATCTGGAAGTCGGTGCATAATAACCGATTACCTGATATCCCCAGGAGCCGTCTAACGGATGCTCCATAACCGGCATCAGCTCAATGTGGGTATAGTTCATCTTCTTTACATAATCAATAATTTTAGGCGCAAGTTCCCGGTAATTCAAATACGTTCTGTCGTCCTCCGGTTTTGCAAAAGAACCCAGATACAGCTCATAAATGCTGATAGGGGAATTTGTACCGTGAAGTTTTTTACGTTTTTTCATCCACTTTGTATCTTCCCACTCAAAATTATCCAGGCTTCTGACAACGGAGGCTGATTCAGGACGAAGCTGCTGTCCGAAAGCGTAAGGGTCTGCTTTTAAATATGTCAAACCGCCTTTTACTTTCAACTCAAATTTATAGCAGTCTCCTGCCTTAACTCCCGGAATAAAAACTTCAAAAATACCGGAATCCCACAATCTTCTCATCTGATGCGCTCTGCCGTCCCAGCCGTTAAAATCACCTACCGTACTGACACGTACCGCATTCGGCGCCCATACTGCAAAATAAACACCGTCCACGCCGTCTATCGTCATCGGGTGAGCGCCCAGTTTTTCATATATCGTATAATGAATGCCTGCATTAAATTTTTCCGTATCACGTTTTGTAATCTGTGGTTTAAAATTATAGGCATCCTTAATTTTCTTTAAAGAACCATCTTCATATTCCGCAATATATTCATAGGGAAAAATGGTCTTTCCGGGAATCAGCGCCGCAAAATAACCATCTTCATCCACGCACTCCATTAAATAGCTTTTATCGCCTGTTTCCGGCTGAATGCGTACTTTTTTTGCCCCCGGTAAAAAAGCCTGAATTACAATATTGCTTCCGGATACATGCGCTCCTAAAATCTGATGCGGATTATCCTCTTCCGAATAAATAATACCCTCAATGGCTGCCCAGTTCATTAATTTATATAACTTTTTGTTCATGCGAATCCTCCATTCTCATTCCGGTTTCTATTCGTTTAATAAATGTATCAAAAGTCCGCTGCGCAGCTTTGGTTCAAACCACGTTGATTTCGGCGGCATTAATTTCCCCGCATCGGAAACGGCAAAAAGTTCGTGAATATCTGTCGGATACATGGCGAATGCCGCTTTACAGTCCGTCTTTACCCTTTTTTCCAACTCCCCAATACCACGGATTCCGCCGACAAAATCAATCCGCCCGTCACTTTTGGGGTCTAAAATACCAAGAACCGGCTCTAATAAATGATTTTGCAGCACAGCAACATCCAAATCTTTCACAGGGTCACCGGAAAGCATTTCCGGTTTTATCGACAGCTTATACCATGTATCTTTTAAATACATGCCGATTTCCCCTTTTTTCGCAGGATGGTACGGCGCAGCGCCTATTTCTTCCGTCTGAAAGATTTCTTTTGTTTTGGCTAAGAATTCCTCTTCCGTATATCCGTTCAGTGACTTTACCACTCTGTTATAATCCATAATATATAACTGGTCATCCGGGAAAATGACAGACAGAAAATAATTAAATTCCTCTTTTCCCGTATAATCAGGATTCTGCTCCCTGCGTTTTTCGGAAACCCTGACCGCAGAAGCGCATCTGTGATGACCGTCTGCAATATAGACCGTATCTACCTGGGCAAATCCCTCTTTTATCGTCTGCACCGACTGTTCATCATCAATCACCCACAAACGATGGATAATACCGTCGTCCGCCGTAAAATCATAAAGCGGCTGTTTCTTCATCGCTTCCTCCACCTGACTTTGAATGTCGTCTCTGCGTCTGTATGTCAGAAAAATCGGTCCTGTCTGTGCATTACAGACATCCACATGACGGATTCTGTCTGCTTCTTTCTCCGCCCTGGTATTCTCGTGTTTCTTAATGACCTGATTCTCATAATCATCCACGGAAGCACAGGCAGCGATTCCGGTCTGCGACCTGCCGTTCATCACAAGCTCATAGACATAATAAGCAGGCTTATCCTCCATGACAAATTCTCCCCGTTTTATCATCTCCTGCAGCATTTCACGGGCTTTTTCGTACACTTCCGGCGCATACATATCATAGTCCTCTGGAAACTGTGTCTCCGGTCTGTCAATCCGCAGAAAAGAAAACTCATCCCCTGTTACCTTTTTTCTGGCTTCCTCTCTGCTGTAGACATCGTATGGTAATGCCGCAATTTTTTCTACTAAGTCTGTCCTTGGTCTTAAAGCCTTAAATGGAATTATATCAGCCATGTTTTTTCTCCGATTTTCTTTTATTATGTAATTTACTAAATCTATCTCATATTTTATCAAAAATGCCTGTACAGCACAAGCATTCAATGATAAAATAACGATGTTAAAAACGCATTGTTATAAAACTTGTCTATATAAGAAAGGAAGTGAAATCCATGACACAAGAACATGCAGAAATCCTTCATAGGATTAACGACTATGCAGAAAAAACACTGGCAGATATCGACCCGCAAAAAACGCCAGTTTCTTCTCAATTAGAAACACTAAAACCTGTTATGGAAGAAATCGCGAAGGAAAAAGGAGTGTCTGTCGAAGACATTTTTATCCTTTATATGGATCTCGCCAGCGAAGTTGCCGTTAAGGCGGAACAACAGTTTCAGGCGGAAATGCAGGATATCATCTAAAAAAACGCAGGCCAAGCCACCTGCGTTTTTTAATACTTTTTATTTAATGACTCTCACACGGAATACGCCGTCAATCGCTTCCAGTTTCTTAATGATATCCTCAGAAGCCGGTGTCTCAAT
>CAZKOR010000329.1:0-3426 GCA_964554405.1 uncultured Bacteroides sp.
TATAACATGGAATACCTTCATTGTGGGAATTGAGGGTAATCAGATAGAAATAACAGCTTGATACCTTTCTTTGGATTAAGTATGAATAATCAGGATTTCTAAACTGAAAGCGAGATGGAATGAGATGGATATACAGAGTAGTATTATGGCTGCCAGGCAAGGATTTGAGAACAGTTTTTCTTCGGGAGATTTTTACAATAAGCAGACACAAGATGAGCAGCATTTGAAAAGAATCCTTGCGTTTTTGCCGCTTAAAGGTAATATGAAAATATTGGATTTGGGTGTGGGAAGTGGATATATGTCTTTTCCCATTGCTAAAAAATGGCCTGGTATATCAATAATTGGATTAGATATTGTTGAAAAAGCATTAGAAATCAATTGCATTAAAGCAAGGGAAGAAAAAATTACAAATATTAGTTTCATAACCTATAATGGCATTGACTTTCCGTTTGCTGAAAATGAGTTTGATATGGTTATTTCACGGTATGCGTTACATCATTTCCCGGATATACAGAAGAGTATTTCGGAGGTTAGTCGTGTTATAAAGCCGGAAGGTTTCTTGTTTATTTCTGATCCAACACCTAATGCTAATGACACCAGCCGGTTTGTAGACGAATATATGCAGCTAAAAAAAGATGGTCATATAAAATTTTACACAAAGGATGAATGGAAGCAGATATGCGAAAGGAATGGACTGCGATTTAAAGACTCTTTTGATAGTGCAATTCGATTTCCAAAGGAAAAAGATACTGCCTATGGATTCGATGAATTATTAAAGAAACATGATAAAAGTGTTATTGAAAGTTATGAGCTTGAAGTGTTTGAAAATGAAATATATGTAACAGAACAGGTCAACAACCTATTGTTCTGTAAGTCATAAATTTGAGTTCGCGGGAGAACGGAGAATAAGGGCAATTATTATGTACAAAAAATCGGGAGGAGAAAAATGATTTCTGCAATTTATGACAGACGGAGCATAAGAAAATTCTTAACAACACCTATAGCAGAAGAGGATATTACAGATATCATTCAAAGCGGAATAAAAGCGCCTTCTTCTAAAAATCGGCAGCCCTGGAAATACATCGTGGTACAGGGAAATGCCAAAGAAGAAATGTTAAAGGTTTTTCGCCAAGGGATCGAGAGAGAGGAACACGAAGATGCCATGCTGCCTCAAAGTAAGCAGCATATTCCTGCGGCAAAATACACGGTGAATATTATGGAAGAAGCGCCGGTTATCGTTTTTGTCGTTAATTCGTTGGGGAAAAGTCTTACGGAAGAATTGACGCCGGAGGAACATGTTTATGAAATCTGCAATATTCAGTCGATAAGCGCGTCCATACAAAACATGCTTCTTGCGGCTACGGAAAAGGGGATAGGCAGCCTTTGGATCTGTGACATTTATTTTGCATATGAAGAGCTGTGTGAATGGCTGGGTGAGGACGGGCAGTTGATTGCGGCGGTTGCGTTCGGGTATCCCAATGAGTTTCCGAAAGAGAGACCGCGCAGGAAGATGGAAGATGTTGTTGTGTGGAGAAAATAGTAATGAGAAAATTACTTTTGATTACGGGTGACATAGCAGCAGGGAAATCGACGTTTTCAAAAATATTGTCTGAAAGATATTGTACTGCTGTATTTCAAAAAGACACGATAAAAGAAATTTTAGGTGATCATATTGGATTCCGCAATCGTGAAGAAAATAAGATTCTTTCAAATGCAACCATAGAGATTATGTGTCATATGTTTTCACGGATTGCAGTAACGGGCAATGATGTTATTCTTGAGGCAAATTTTCATGAAGACGAGTTGGAAAAATTACATGCTATTGCCCATGAACGGCAATACGATGTTCTGACACTTGTATTGCGGGGAAGTGCAGACGTTTTGTACAATAGATACATTCACCGTATGAACGAGGAAAACAGGCACCCGGTTCTTTTATCCACAACGCTGGATGTAAAAGAAGATTTTGTTAAGGTGGCAGAATGGATTCGGAATGAGAAGGTTATAGGGGAAAATTTAGTGATTGACGCTACAGATTTTTCTTATCAGAAGGACACGGAAGTTTTAAAGCAAATTGATTCTTTTATGAAAGTGACTTTAATATAGAATAGAAACGGAGAAAGAATGAATCTGATTTTATACTCGGATAAAATAGATGAATATTTAAAGAATGATAGTGTGATTGATTATGAGAATGAAGCCATTGCGGAACTGGCTGATACAATATCTCAAAAGGCAGATAATGAAATCGATTATATTAAGGCAGCCTATGAATTTGTCAGAGATCATATTTCGCATTCGGCAGATATAGGCGAAGATGTTATTACATGTACCGCTTCGGAAGTGTTAAAAGCCGGTCATGGGATCTGCTTTGCCAAATCTCATTTGTTGGCTGCGCTGTTACGCAGTAAATCTATTCCGGCAGGCTTTTGTTATCAAAAGCTGATTTTAGACGATGAAACGGCGCCAGTCCTGATATATCATGGGTTAAATGGTGTATACCTGAAAGACTGTAAAAAATGGATCCGGCTTGACGCAAGAGGGAATAAAACCGGTGTGAATGCAGAGTTTTCAGTGGAAACGGAACAGCTTGCGTTTACAGTCCGGCCGGAAATGGGAGAAGTAGACAGCTTGATCGTATATCCTGACCCGGATATAAAGGTATTGGAAAAATTGAGAAAGAACAAGACGAGAACAGAGCTTTGGAATGACCTTCCCACGGAACTGGGATACGACATGGTCGGGGAGGAAATATGAAGGATCAAATCGTTGAATGGGCAAAAGAAATCCAAAGCCTTGCGCAGGCCGGATTGTTTTATGGTAAGGATGATTTTGATAGAGAGAGATATCAGAGATTCCGGGAAATTGCGGCGGAAATGATGGCGGCGCGCACAGATATTCCCTCAGAAAAGATCACCGGCCTGTTCTGCGGGGACATTGGCTACCAAACGCCTAAGGTTGACACCCGCGCAGCGATTATTGATGAAGGAAAAATCCTTCTTGTCTGTGAGAACAGCGGAAAGTGGTCCATGCCCGGCGGGTGGTGTGAATATAATATGTCTCCTGCGGAGAATGCAGTGAAAGAGGCAAAAGAAGAAGCCGGAGTGGATGTGGTCATACAGAAGGTTATTTCTGTACAGGATCGGGACAAGCATAACCAGCCGCCATACGCCTACGGGGTTGTCAAGATTTTTTATCAATGTGAAGTTACAGGCGGTACATTTACTGAAAATATAGAGACTTCAGAAAGCAGATATTTTTCGGCAGATGAGTTACCTCCTTTAGCGGAAGAGAAATGTAACGAAGAGCAGATCAGGATGTGCTTTAAAGCTTATGAAGATGACAATTGGAAAGTGCAATTTGATTGATGTAAAGTGTGAGGTGAATGAAATGTATCGGCATATTGTGCAGTATTATGAAACAGAT
>CAZKOR010000330.1:0-3398 GCA_964554405.1 uncultured Bacteroides sp.
CAACTCTCGCGTCTTTCAATCCTTTGAAAAAGTACAGCAGTATAATCTCCCGATCTTTTGGCATCAAATGGGACAGGGCTTGACCGAGCTTTTCATGGTAGACGGGGATGCTCATTCCCTGCACATTGAAAATCTGGTGCGGCTTTTCTTGCTGGCTTGTCTCATCGCTCTGCGTAGACAGCACGTAAAGCACAGCGTCTGTCAATACGGAAAAGGACAGCTCCAGTTGTCCCCTTGCTGCCTTTTTCTCTCGTTCTTTTTTGATAGCGTTGCCGACAGATTTCTTGCAGTAGGATTCAAACAGCATCTCGTTGAATTTTTCAAACCTTTTCATTGGTAAGTCTCCTGTCCCATCTGCCTTTCTACCCTTAATATCCGTAAAAATCGGGTTTTGCTCATTATCCGCAGGAATATCCAAAACTTCCGAAAAGGTTATATAAAGCGACAGACTTTTGAAAATGCGTCTCACGGTGAGACGTATTTCTTCAGAAAATTTTCATAATCTGTTACCACTTGGATATATGAAAACGGCGGCTTCGATTTCTCAAAGCCGCCGTTTTATGGCGTGGCAAATTGTGCTGGACGATGGCTTTTTCTTTTGCTGTCATCCGACATATAATAATCTTATATTCTTATTCTATCGCGGGTCTTACTGCCACAGATTACTCCATACTTTGCCTCCGCAACAAATCTTTTGAAGTTCGAGTATAACCATATCACAGAACATACAAGACTTTTGTTCAAGCTCCTTAACAGGTTGGAGGTTATCGCAGGATATTCCATTCCAGCAGTCCCAATACTGCCAAATGCGCGGGATAAAACAGGTAGAAAAACCATTTATGTATTTTTGCCTTACTGCCGCATTGTCCGTTATAGAGAACCCCAAGCATGAGCGGAACGAGCAGCACACCTGTCTGAAACCACATATAACGAAAATCTGCAAATATCATCATCAAGGTAATGGGAATCAAGAACGCCAACGTAAAAGCAGTCCACTTGGCTTTTGGCCTGTCGCGGTATACATGGACAAACAGGCAGCCCAATATATCCATAATTGGCCAGTCTCCTACACAAGAAAGCAGGCACAGCAGGACGATACATACGATTTTAACTGGTTTGTTCATTTTGGGGCTTTCCCATACCCTGATGGCGGTAATGCCGAGGAAAAGCGTAAAAATAACGCTCTGCGCAGGTTGCGGCAGAATAAGCCCATTGTCAAGTCTCAAAAACAGTGAGCCAAATTCAAAGTACACATACGCTGGCCAGGAGATCAGCGCGAAAAGGGCAAGCCTTTTCTGATAGCTACAAATATCTCTGGTATAGAAATAACCTTCCCCAACAAAATAAGCCATTGTTGGCCCGGTAAGTCGCCCGACAAAGTGCATACACCTACCGAGAACAGGATTGACGGCATCGACAAAGCTCCATGCGATGTGGTCAATCAGCATAGCAACAATGACGATGTATTTTATCTGATTTCTGTTTAAGCATCCTTTGCCAGCCGGTGTTGTAAGAGTATCTACCATGTCGCAATTCCTCCTTTAAGACAATTTATTTTCTAAAAATCTAAGGATTCTTGTGTTAAAGTCTTTAGCTTCCTCATATGCAGCATGACCAAAATCGTTATAAATAAAAAGTTCACTTGTCTCTATTTTATCTGCTAATTCCAACGATGCGTCTTTCCCGACTATTTTGTCACACGCTCCACCTAAAACCAATGTTGCACACAATATCTTATCTAACTCTGGGTAGGCGTTGTGATGAATACAGGAATTTGCTTGAATAAGAAACCTTCTAAAATCTTTAGGCTTTCCAATATGCGCCAAAAGAGGATAAAGGCACCGACATCTTTTTAGATATTTCTCTGAATAAGATTTTTCTGCTGTATCTATCATTAAAGACTTGTAGTCACCACGCTCAGCCATAGAAATCCAATTAGCAGTCACACGTTGTACTATTTCATTTTGCTTGGAAAGTGTAACAGCCAATACAAGTTTTTTGACCAATTCTGGATGGTCAATCGCGAGATATTGAGCTATCATTCCTCCCTGCGATACCCCCATAACATTGGCACTTGCAATACCGAGATTTTTCATCGCCTTGGCTTGATCTTCTGCCATATCGCGTGTGGAATAATTTTCGGGAATATCATTTTTGCGGCTAAAAACAAATACGGAATAATCTTTTGCGAATATCCTATAAGTCATAGCAAGTGAAAACGCCATTCCCTTTACTGTTGTTAATCCGTCTGCCAACCCAGGGAGCATAACTAAAACGTTACTTCCTTTGCCAAAAGAAACATAATCCATATTAGTATCGTCAATACGGACACATCCATTTTTTGCATGAAAAAGCATAATGACCTCCCGTTCACTTTAATAGTCCATTTTTTAACATATCCATATGTGCCATAAGGCTCTTTATATAAATTTTTTTGACACTTTCAAAGTCCTGCTGTTCCATCTGGACACTCCTAATAAAATCTTCATTAAATCCTTTCAAAAACCATTTTAGAATATCAATAGTCATTTTTCGATCCCCTCGAAAATTATCTACATTTATATCCTCCAAGAGCTTATAATATATATTTTGCTCTTTCTGTCCATATCGGGCTAAGACTTTTGGATATATTTCAGCATCGTTAGGGGAAAATGCCATTATTACCAATTTAGATTTTTCAGGATTATGAATATACCAAGAAAACTCTGCAACGGAATAATCAATTACCCTTTGAAATAGTTCTTGGGAAAAACCCGATGCTGCTTTATCAAGATTTTCACTTAATTCTGCTGTAACCGTATCAAGGATGAAAAAGAAAAATTCTTCTTTACTATCGAAATATTTGAACAGACTTCCTTTACTAATCTCAGAATGTTTAACAATTCTATTTGTAGAGCTTTGGGAAAATCCATATGTGGCAAATTCAGATATTCCAATATTTATAATCTTCATTTGCTTATCTGTGTTTAGTTCAAGAAAAAGTTTTGTAGGCATATAATCTCCTCCGACAGTGACCACCCGGTCACTGATACAGTATGATTTTAGTGACCAGGTGGTCACTGAGATCATTATATATAGAATGATCTTGCTTGTCAATAGAGTATTCAGAAAAAACCACTCTGATATATCCGTAAATATAAGAATACACAACCTCCGTTTTTTCACGTCATATATAGCACATAAACGGTAAATGGCAAGCCATTCGGGCGTGGCCACACTCCTAAATTTATACTGGTCGTTGGCCCAGAAAAATTCAAGGACTAAATGCGTCTCACGGTGAGACGCATTTCCCGACAGAAAATGCGCCGCGCCGTGAGACGTTTGTTTACTCAGAATAATACAGCGGTCTGCCTATGGTGGTAAAACCCTCTTTCTTTGTAATGACCACGTTGTTATAG
>CAZKOR010000331.1:0-3375 GCA_964554405.1 uncultured Bacteroides sp.
TTTATTATCGTTTTTAAGCATCCCCTCACTCTGAAAAAATAAATATCTCCTCAATCGGCGCCTCCACGACTCTGGATATATCTATCGCCAATTTCAACGAGGGATTATACTGTGCCTTTTCTAACCGCATGATCGTTTCTCTGCGGACACCTACTAAATTTGCCAGCTGCTCTTGCGTCAATTCTTTTAACAGACGATATTTTTTTAATCTACACTCGAACTCTGCCATATCCATTATCCCTTCATATCATCTTTGCCGCCGACATATTGCTTGTCAGTATACTCATCACTGCTGTATTCATCGTGGTCATAACGATATAGCAAATACTCGCTGAGGAAAATAGCAAGTGCAATTGATAATGCAATCAGGATGTATACCGCATTAAACAAATATTCTATATCCATAAACCTCTTACCTACAGGGATAAATAAAGCAATTATAAAAATGGCGTCAAAAGCGATTTTTAATGCCGTCAGCTGTGCCCTGTCTTTATTTTCCTTAAACCTCTCATCCATTAATGTATCAGACATCTTACCCTCATAGAAAAATCCAAAAAACCCGAAAAAAATAAAGCGAATCCAAGCACCATCCATAAAGCCAAGAAAACCCAGGAAACCAAGAAATCCCAATTTAGGGCTAAGTTTGCGGGTTCTGTTTGTTTTGATAACATTCTTAATCTGCGGAATATTTGTCCTTCCCAGACAAGACACCAAATAATATGCATACACTATTGTCAGTATAATCGAACACATCATAGGAATATCTTTCGGACTGAACTTATATGTTTCTAAATCTGTCGGCACTACTAGACGTGATTCATTGTACCTCACGGAATACCAAGTTGAAGCAGCCAATTGAATTATGCATATAATCCCCGATATAACTAATTTCTTAATTTTATTTTTTTCCATAGTATTTTCCCTTCCGCAATGTGATGTATTTATCCTTTTATGATACAAATATATCTCTTTCATATTTATGTGTCAATATGAATATGTCAATTTCACACTTTCTAGTCACGCCAAAAAAGGAGCCAGCACAGCTCCTTTCCCTTCATCATTTCCAATAATTCTATTTTCTACAAATTTAAACTCATCTGGTGATACTCTTCATTCCCTCTTTTCTCTAACTCTTTATAATGGCTCTCAAGCAGCTTTTCAGCCTCTTCCTTTAAAAAAAGCCATTTCCCCATATCCTTCTTATACAGGATAAGCGGCATACGGGGATGTATTCCTGTCATACACCCCTCCGCTTCGTGGGTAAGGATTGTGAACCTGTCACCTTCCGGGTCTTTATGGTAGATTCCCGCCAGATACAGAATCTTATCCGGAGAAAAAAATTCATATTTTTCCTTCTGCTTCGTTCCATCCTGTTTCCATTCATAAAATTTCCCCGCAGGAATCAGACAGCGCCGTTCTTCAAAATCATACTTAAACATCGGGCGTTCCTGCACCGTTTCTGACCTTGCATTAAAAATCAGCGTTTTCTTCCCGTATGCCTCATATCCCCATTTCAATACTTCCGATACCATTTCTCCATGATCCGCCCGCAGAATAAGAGCAGGCTGGGATGGATGCACATCTCCTGCCGCTGCCTGTTTCCTATCTATCTTTCTGACGATTTTTTCTATCTCTCCCATTATATCATCATCTACATAAAATACTCCGCACATAACCATGCCTTTTCATTTTCTTATTTTTTGTTTTGATATTCCTCCCACAAATCCTCAATCAGATAAGCTTCACTCATACAATGCATATCAGAGACACCATCTTTCACAAGTTGATATAAATCTGAATGATAAAAAAATTTCAACGCATCATCCAAAGTAAGCTGTGCCCGCTGCGCAAACCCATTTACAATATCAGTATATTTCATTTGTAAAATCAATGGTTCCGCATTCATAGCAGTTCGCTCCTCTCATAATGCAGATACTTATTTATTACTTCCTGGTTTTTAAAGCAAATTTGGCAATTAGGTTTCTCATAACGCAACCTGTCTAAAGCAGTATTTTTATCTATATACTGTTTAAAATATAACTCACAAGTATTAAAAACTTTGTCATTCGCCACCCCGCCAATAATAATATCATATTCTGCGGTATCTTTCCCCATTCTGCAATTAGTAATGAAATCCAGCCACGCTTCTGAATAATCCGGGAACTCTAACTTTAGACACTTTTCTAATGCACAATCATCCAGATAATAGCACGAAATAATACCGTTGTTCCCACGCCTTATAAATTTTTCACACCATTTTTCCGCCTGCTCATGAAGAGGTGTTGTGTAAAATCCACGTCCAAAATCAAGATTTTTGCGGGAATGCATAATGTCCGGTTTTTTTATCTCTAAATCAGAAGCATGATATATAATCATAATGCAATTCCCTTCTCTTTCATGTAAGAAACAATATCTTCCACTATATACTCTTTACTTTGTGAATGCAGCACATCATAGCATGGAATAATATAATAACTCAGGATATTACTTTCCTCTGCAAGGGCATGATATACTCTGTCCGCACTTACACCAAGATAAATAGCTATATTTTCGATGCAGAAAATAGCGAAAGAAAGTTCGTTTACATTATGAATCGGTTGTGGTTTTAAATTAGTCATGTTACTGACTCTCTTTCTGTTGATTTTATGATAGGATTATATCCTGATTTTTATTTATTGTAAAGTTTTTCACATAATTATCAATAAGTTTTGGGAATACAATCCCAAAACTTATTGATTTTCTTGCTTTTTAGGAATTAGGCAGAATACTTTCTTTAAAATCATATTTTGAATACAACATAACCATATCCCCCTCTTTAATAATGGTATCCCCATGAGGAATGATTATCCTGTTTTTTCGCCGGATCATCACTATGATCGTTTGTCTGGAAATATCCAGATCCTTGACCGCCTGCCCGTTCCACGGATGCATCTGCTTAATAATAATTTCTTTTAATTTTATGTTTATCTCATCCTGAAAAGCCTCTGCACCCAAAACCAATCTGTCTCCAACCAATAAAACAGTATTCCCTTTTGGAATCACGACCTTTCCGTTTCTAAGAATAAGAGCCAGAATGAGACCCTGTGGCAGCTTTAGTTCTTTTACTGTCTTATTTTCCCAATATGCGGTATTATTCACTGTCAAAGTAACAAATCTGATGTTTACCTCTTCCTCATAACTGCTGATTGTCTTTATCTTTGTATACTGCTCCACAAAACCCGCACTGATAATACCGGTCGGAATAGCTACTACTCCGACACCCAAAAAACCGATAATAATCGCCATACCTTTTCCGAGAGTTGTGACAGGATAGATATCGCCATACCCAACAGTCAGGAGCGTAGACACCGACCACCAGATACCGGAGAAAGCATT
>CAZKOR010000332.1:0-3354 GCA_964554405.1 uncultured Bacteroides sp.
ATTTGCCCCGCTTCCTGCATAACGTCTTCTGCGGTCTTTCCCTGACCTTTGTAAGCCTTGTTATCCATAACTGATCCAGAAATGTCTAATGCAAATGCACCCGGACGCTCTGTTTTGTCCGTCCGGCTGTTCCGATATGTAGTTGTCGCCACCTTGTCTACATTTTGTTTTGTTTCGACATTGTCAAAAGTAACTTTCATATGCACACTCCATGTAGTAAGGTTTTTATTAATTAAAAAGGATGAATGTTTTTTACATTCACCCTTTATTTCGGCATACTTTATTATTTTCTTAACCCCTAATTTAATAACTCTAAAACAGACTGCTTACTTTGGTTCGCCTGTGTGAGCATACTGGTTCCCGCCTGCATCAGAATATTATTGACAGAGTGTTCCATTATCATCTCCGCTATGTCTGTATCACGGATAACAGATTCGGAAGATTGTGTATTTTCTTCTACATTTGCATTAATATTATAAGCGTGCTCCAGACGATTCTGATAGGCGCCGAAATCAGAACGCTGTTTGCTGACAATCTGCAAAGCCGCCTTTACTTCATTAATTGCTCTTTCGGCGGATTCCTGTGTAAGTGTATTGGTGTCTTCCATCCCCAGTTTCTCGACACTGAGAAACTCATATTTTATGCTGATATGCTGACCAGATTCTGTCCCCGCCTGTACGAAGAAATTCTGGGTGTCATCGTAGGGCACGTAGTCATCAGGGTAAACAGGGATTGGTACATAAGCCGATGATCCTCTCAGACCGTAAATAGTTGCACTATCATTGCCTGAACCCGTGGTAGTAAAATCCAAAACAGTATTAGCATTCAATGCAGCATTAATTCTATCCAACACACTTTGCTCAGTATCACTGGTCTTTACCGGAAAACTAAGTGAAAAAGAGCCTATTGAAGTCAATTTGCTGCCCGTTCCATAAGTAAGTGTTTTATCTTTAGGTGTTATTGAGAAACTGATAGTAATATTTCCTCCCCTGTCGGACCACCCATTATGAGTTTTTGTCAGCAGTCCGCTACCCCCTGTCAAGCCTCGCATGACAGCGCCCAGAGTTCCACCGCCGCTCTTACCTAAAGTCCGTTGATACGGTACATACTTCGTTCCATCCCAATATTTATCCCACTCCCACCAAATATCCTCATCTTCAGGTTCATAATAACTGGCGTCATTGGAACTAAAACTTGAACCGGTTGATGTAGCGGTTACTTCCCCTATTCCTTCCATTTCAAATGTAAAAGTCCATCCGGCGCTGCTATTTTTGGCTGTTGCCACATTTGTTGTGGAAGGAAACGACGTCAAATTCCCATTTGCCGGATTCGGCACTAAAAAATCATCGTCCCTATTATCAAAATCATGTCCATCTGTATCCGGACTTTTTGCCCATGAAAGATAAGCCGCCGGATAAGTTAAGCTCGGAGTTCCAATAGTAACTTCTGACTTAACGCTAGTGCTATTGCTAAAATACTTGCTATGATTAGTATCAACACTCATAGATACGGATTGAGCGGCGGACATACTGGAATTATTAATACTGTCAATAACATGCTGTCTGGTTGTAAGTGGATTTGAATTTACCTCAAAAGAAACCGTCTTGGTAAACACCGGCTCGTACTCTCCGGTTGCAGAATTATGGGAGTAAAGACTATTATCCGGCACTTTTTCTCCAAAATAATCCTCCATCTTAAAAGTATAACTATTACTCTCTAAATAATCCCAGTCAACTTTTGTTGTTGTATATTTCTCAGTATCAAACCCTGTCCAGGTAACCCAAACTCCGCTCTTATCCGCATGGACTGAATATTTATCAGCGGCTATAACCCCACAGTTATCGTTTGTTACATCGAAAGATTTGCTGCTATTCGTAAATCTAACCGCTGGTTCATACCTATAGTCCAACTTCTCCCCCGGTCCATAATCCCAGATTTTCCTCGTATTAAAAGTCGTCTCAGCAAAAATACGGCTCATTTCTCTTTTCAACTGCTGTATTTCCTGATCTATGTATGCCCTGTCTTCCGGCGTATTCGTACCGTTAGCCGCTTTTACCGACAACTGGTTAATACGTTGGAGAATATCTTGCACTTCACTCAGAGCGCCTTCTGCCGTCTGGACATAACCAACTCCCTCGTCAATATTGTCCTCACTCTGATGCAGACCGCGAACCTGTCTGCGCATTTTCTCAGACATGGAAAGTCCTGACGCATCATCCGCCGCACGATTAATTTTATAGCCCGATGAAAGCTTTTCCGTTATCTTTGCATTTTTCCCCGTATTAACTTTTAAATTCCTATTTGCATTTTGGGCAAGTAAATTGGTTTGTACAGACAGCATATTGATAGCTCCTAACGACTTATAGTTATGTAAATTATATATAATAATACATGATTTGAAAAGAGTGCAAATCCCATTTGTTTAGGACTTGCACTCTTTTCAGTACACTTAGAATACAAATATTGCAGCCGTAAGCGGCGGTAAATCAAATGTAATGGCATAATCTTTAAGGTCACACTCCTCTTTTTGGGCGATTAACTCTCCCGGTATGACATTGCCAAAACCGCCGAAGCGTTTTTCATCGCTGTTTAAAAGCAGTTTATATTTTCCTTTTTTCGGAACGCCTACTTTAAAGCCCTCTCTTTTCACCGGTGTTAAATTGAGAATAAAGAGAATATTATTCTTTTTGGTTTCATCTTTTCTGAAGAAACTGTAAATACTGCGTTCTGCGTCATCGGCATTAATCCATTCAAATCCCGCCCAGTCATTATCAATGGAGTACATTGCCGGATATTTGCGGTATATTTTCAATAATTCTTTCACATACTCATGCATACCGCGGTTCTGCTCTTCTCCCAGTAAAAACCAGTCTAACTCTCTTGCCTCGCTCCACTCTCTTTCCTGTCCGAAATCCTGACCCATGAACAGCAGCTTTTTGCCCGCATGACCGAACATATAGCTGTAGCCGACCCGCAGATTCGCGTATTTATCTACAGGGTAGCCTGGCATCTTATTTAACATAGAGCATTTCAAATGCACAACCTCATCATGTGAAAGCGGCAGGATATAATTCTCACTGCTGTTATAACTCATGGCAAATGTCATGGCATAGTGATTGTTCTTACGGAATAAGGGGTCGAGTTTCATATAATCACAAAAATCGTGCATCCATCCCATATTCCATTTAAAGCTAAAGCCTAAGCCCTCGCTGCCCTCTTCCACTTTACCTGTAACACGCGGCCATGCCGTTGACTCCTCTGCGATTGTTAAAAATCCGGGGAACGTACCAAGAACAACGGAGTTCATATGGCGGAAAAATTCAATTGCTTCCAGATTTTTATTTCCGCCGTATT
>CAZKOR010000333.1:0-3337 GCA_964554405.1 uncultured Bacteroides sp.
GGTAGACTTTGATGAGAAGCATGTTGTTTATGTATGGCTGGATGCACTGTCAAATTATATTACGGGTATTGGCTATGATGCGGATGGAAACAGTACGGAACAGTATAAAAAACTCTGGCCGGCAGAACTTCATTTAATTGGTAAAGATATTATTCGTTTCCATACCATATATTGGCCTATTTTCCTGATGGCTTTGGATGAGCCGCTGCCGGAGCAGATTTTCGGACACCCTTGGCTTTTACAGAATGACGGAAAGATGAGCAAGTCAAAAGGAAACGTTATTTATGCAGAAGATTTGATAGATTTCTTTGGCGTTGATGCGGTTCGTTATTTTGTACTGCACGAGATGCCTTTTGAAAACGATGGCGTCATTACATGGGATTTAATGGTGGAACGTCTCAATTCCGACCTTGCCAACACACTGGGGAATCTGGTGAACAGAACCATTTCCATGAGCAATAAATATTTTGGCGGCTTGGTGGAAAATAAGAAAGTCGGCGTGGCAGCAGGGGAAGAAGACGTAGACGCTGATTTGTGGAACATTTTAACAGACACTTATGCAAGAGTCAGCAAAAAAATGGATGGTCTGCGTGTTGCCGATGCTATTTCTGAAACTTTTGTATTGTTCAAACGCTGTAATAAATATATTGATGAAACAATGCCGTGGGCATTGGCAAAGGACGAAACAAAGAAAGACAGACTTGCGACTGTTTTATATAACTTGTTGAACGGTATTTTAGTGGGATCCAGTCTGTTAGAGCCTTATATGCCGGAAACCGCTGTCAGAATTGCGGAGCAGATTAACGCACAGTTAGTTGATTTTGCAGTGTTGGAGGAATGTGCCAAGAATCATGACACAGCAAAAGCGGCAGCTCTTTATCCGTCCGGCAATAAGGTGACGGAGACACCGGAGATTTTGTTTGTACGCCGTGACCTTGCGGAAGTGATGGAAAAGGTAGAAAAAATGTTTGCGGAAAGAAATCAGGGGACGAAAACGGAAGAGGATGCCGCAGAAGAAATTCCGGAGAATGTCATTGATGTGGAACCGAAAGAAACAATTTCGTATGATGATTTTAGTAAGTGCCAGTTCCAGGTCGGTGAGATTCTGGAATGTAAGGAAGTGCCGAAGTCCAAGAAACTGCTTTGTTCCAAAGTTCGGGTCGGTTCCAGCGTGAAGCAGATTTTATCGGGAATCAGACAGTATTACAGCGCAGAGGAAATGGTAGGAAAAAAAGTAATGGTATTAGTCAATCTGGCGCCAAGAGAAATGGCAGGAATGGTATCGGAGGGAATGTTGTTGTGCGCAGAAGACGCGGATGGCAATCTGGCGCTTATGACACCTGAGAAAATGATGCCTGCCGGTGCGGAAATCTGCTAAAATAGAATTTAGGATAAGGAGAGCCCTATGATACGAAAAGAAGAATTTTATTTTGACTCAAGAGACCAGCAAAATAAAATACATGCGGTGAAATGGATACCGGATGTAGAGAAACCGGTTTGCATTTTTCAGATTGTACACGGCATGGCGGAACACATAGACCGATATGATGAATTTGCCAGATTTTTAGCGGAAAAAGGAATTCTTGTTGTAGGGGAGGACCATCTGGGGCATGGAAAATCGGTGCCGGAGGGTGGAACTTACGGATATTTTTGTGAACACGATGCTGCTAATGTAGTGGTAAGAGATGTGCATCGTTTGAAAAAAATAATACAGGAACAATATCCGGGTGTACTCTATTTGATTTTGGGGCATAGCATGGGCTCTTTTATTCTGAGAAATTATTTGTTCCGTTATGGAAGCGGCGTGGATGGCGCAATTATTGTGGGCACGGGAATGCAGCCGAAGTCTACCCTGATTTTGGCAAGAACGGTTACGGCTATTCAGAAAGTTTTCTGCGGCGCTAAGCATGTCGGCAAGTTTATTGATAAGGCATCCTTTGGAAGTTATAATGACAGGTTTGAACCGGCCAGAACAGCAGTTGACTGGCTTTCCAGAGAAACGGCAAATGTAGACCGTTATTTGGCGGATCCGATGTGTGGTTTTACTTTTACTTTAAATGGATTTGCAACCTTATTTAAACTTATCCATAACTGCTATGACAGGGAGAAAATAGAAAGTATGCCAAAACAGCTTCCGGTGATGCTGATTGCCGGGGCAGATGATCCGGTGGGCAATTACGGCAAAAGTATAGAGTTGGTATACCAATCTTATCTGGACGCCGGTATGCAGAATGTGCAGATGAAATTGTATGAAAATGACCGGCACGAGCTGTTAAACGAAACAGACCGGGTATCGGTATATGAGGATATTTATCGTTGGATTTTACAGCGTATATAAGGTTAGTAAGAGGAATTTTATGAAAAAAATAATTGTTTGTATAGCGATAGTTTTATTGTTTTTCTGTTATGGAAGCAAAGCTGTGGCAGCGGAAGAACAGGATGTGGTCGTTGCACTGGGAGCGGATTTATCCGAACAACAGCGCGCCGCTGTATTGGAATTGATGGGGCTGACGGAAGACGACCTGACAAAATGCACTGTTATTTCCATTACCAATGCAATGGAGCATGAATATTTAGATGCTTATCTGGATACTTCTGTCATAGGAAGCAAATCATTGTCGAGTGTAAAGATTACAAAAGCGGCATCCGGCAGCGGTGTCATGGTGACAACGCAAAATATTAATTACTGCACAACAGGGATGTATCGAAATGCTTTGATGACAGCCGGTATGGAAGATACGCAGGTACTGGTTGTTGCACCGACACCGATTTCCGGAACGGCAGGACTTATCGGAGCGTTGAAAGCATATGAAGTGATGGCGGATAAAGAAGTATCGGACATAGCACTGGATACCGCATTGGATGAACTGATAACAACAGGAGAACTGGCGGAAAGTATACAGGGAGAAGCCGGCGCCGATGAAGTCACGGCATTGATTGCGTGGCTGAAAAATAAGATAGCAAGCAAAGAACTGGATATCGGAGACGAACAGAGTGTGCGGGAGACGATTGCAGAAGGTGAAAAAACTTTTGGAATCACTTTATCTGAAACGGAAAAGAGCCAGATTATCGAACTGCTTAAAAAACTGGATTCACTTGGGTTGAATGCAGATTATCTAATTGAGCAGGCACAGAGTCTGTATGAAAAATATGGTCTTTCTATTGTGGAAAATGCGAACGAGGCGATTAATGAGGCGGTTGAAAATGCTGTTGTATCTGCCGTAAAAGGTTTTATTCAAAACTTAACGGATGCGGTATCGGACTTTTTTAAAAATCTTTTTTCATAACATATGCCTATTGAAAACATTCCGAAAATTTCGGAATGTTTTTTTCTGTC
>CAZKOR010000334.1:0-3324 GCA_964554405.1 uncultured Bacteroides sp.
GTTTTTCGGGTTTTAACTGGGTGGAAGAAATAATTTTCTCCGATGGTGTCCAAACGATTGGTCGAAAAGCATTTCAAGGATGTTATAAACTAAAAAAGATAATATTCCCGAGTACAATTATTCGGATTGAGCCGCGACTATTCTTGTGTTATAACTTAAAGCGAATAGTTGCACCTAAAAGTAGCTATGATCTAATTGTAGAGCGGTTTGAAAAGAAAGCAAAGAACATTTATATGGTAAGTGACCTTGATAATGAGTGGCTGGAAATATCAATATCTAATGTACGAAAGGGAAAAAACACTTATCCAATCCGATTAAAAAGTGATTCTTTCTTAAACAATGATTTGACTGAGGTTAAAGCAAAAACCACATTCTTGCAAGACGGAACGTTTGAAGGTCATAGAAATATACAGAGTGTAATGCTTCCAAGTCAATTAAGGAAGATTTATCCTAGAACATTTAAGAATTGTATTTCCTTGATGAATGTGCTTATGCCACAACATCTTGAGGTAATAGAAAAGTCAGCATTTGAAGGATGTACCGCGCTTCCAAGAATTTTTCTTCCGGACACTTTGAGATATATTTCTGATATGGCTTTTAAAGGCTGTATTAATCTAGCCAAAGTTTTTCTTCCAAACTCAATTCAAAATATTGGAAGAGAAGCTTTTGCGGACTGCATTTCTCTTCGGGAAATTCAGATACCTCCTAATATAGTCTATATTGCGTCAGATGCATTTGTTGGTTGTAGTTCTCTTTCTAGAATTAGAATTCCTGTCGGTTTTTCTCTATCATTAAAGTTAGAGAACAAAGTTCAGTTAAAATATTATCAACCATATTTTGAAAGTAAGAAGAATTCATTGGAAAGTGATGCGATGGAGACTGATGATGGCAATAATTCGAATAAATTTTTAATAGGAGATGTGAGTGAACTATATATTAGTAGAGATACACTATTATCAAAAGGACAGTTTTCTGGAAGAGAAGATATAAAATCGGTTGTGATAGGAGAGGGGATCTGTGATATACCAAAGAGTTGTTTTGCAGATTGTGTGAAATTGCATACAGTAAAATTGGCGTCTTCAGTTACAAGAATTTCAGCAAGTTCTTTTGTGAATTGTCATAGTCTGACTAATATTGAATTTCCCATTGGATTGAAAAGCATTAACGAATCTGCATTTGCTAATTGCAGAAAGCTCCGGCACATAAAATTCAATAATAACCTACTCCAAATTGGTGGCCAGGCTTTTTGTGGATGCAGTTCTTTGGAATTCATAGAATTATTACCTTCTATAAGACGAATTGGTGCAAGGGCCTTTTTGAATTGTCGATCTCTTCAAAAAATTATTATTAGTGCTAATTATCGTGAGGATATTGAAAAGATATTTGGAGACATTGATTCAAAAATTATAAATTTCATTTATTGAAATTTGGTGAAAAGCATTACAAAAAGAATAAGGGGCTATCGGGAAATAGATAGTTCCAAACAGGGGCAGGTGAGACTCACACGAGTCACATCTGCCCCTGAAAATTTTTCGTAAAGAGAAAAAAGATAGCGGAATGGAGCGTTATGCACATTTCCACGATGCTTTTTTGTTTTTGGAAGCTGTCTTTTCCTTAACATTACCGGGAGGAGTTGCTGTTCCTGTCCGGCTGTTCCTGTGTGTCTTTCTGTGCTTCTGCCCGTCCTAAGTATTGGTTCAGATTTTCTAATTTCCGGTTCAGGGATTTTACTTCTTTTTCACAGTTTTTATAAGTGGCGGTCAGCTCATTTTTCTGTGCGGTCAGCTCTTGGTATTCCGCTTTCAGCTTGTCAATGTTCAAGCCTTTTAAGCTGATGCCCGCCTGTTCCAACATACGCCTTGCGCCGCCATAAAGAATGATCTGGCTCTCATGCTTCCGGAAATATGCGTCAGGGTTTTTGGCTTTTTTGTAGGCGATATTGTAAGCCCTGTTTGCTTTGTACTGTTCCGCATATTTTATAATTTCTGCAAGGTCTTTGATGCGGTTCTCCAGCTTACGGACGGTCTGCTTTGCTTCCTTTCCGGTTGCGGCAGTGGTAGCAATTTTCTGTTCCAGTTCCTTAATAGAACCAGCTTCATTATAAGCCTGTGCAGCAATCTTCAAATTCTCAATCGCTGCCCACCTTTGCAGTCCCGGACTGTTCTGGAATTTTTCATCAGTGGTGTCAACCAGCTTCCTGTTGGCGTAATCTCTTTTGGGGATAACAGCCTTCCGTTCCCGTTTCATTTCAATGCGTTCTTTGATGCGTTCCTTTGTATATTCTTTGCCGAGTGATTTCACACTGCCACGCACAAAGCGGTCTTTGCCGAGTGGACGGAACGAGATAAATTTGGGTGCATCTTCCCCAAAAGTTTCGCCTTTTATCTCATAGCCTTTTGCCCGCATCAGGAGCAGAAATTCCTCATAGGTGGACGATGCTTTTATGGCTGCATTGATGTCCTTTCTTAGCTGCGGTTTCCATGAAGTTCCATTCTTGTCTGCCTGCCATTCGTTGTATTTTTTTCCACGTTCCCCACCGGGGATAATGACAGAAAGATTATGCTCGCTGCACAGCTCATCACTCAATTTTCTGATACGGTAATAGGTCTGTTTACAGTCATGGTATTTGTTATGTTCAAGGTTGTCAGCAGCGCAGAAAATGATGTGGTTATGAACGTGACCTTTATCAATATGTGTGGTAACAACATAAGAATATTTTCCCTCTAAAACTTTATCGGCAAGTTCTTTTCCTATCTGGTGTGCTTCCTCAAAACTGACCTCACCGGGGGCAAAAGCCTGTATCAGATGATAGGCTTTATTCGGGCTGTTTTCCCGGCAGTGGTCTAAGGTATATTTGAAGTCAATCGCTGCGGTTTCCGGCGCACAGGCATAGGAGGAAATGTAGATGCTTTCGTCCGTTTTGTCAGGGTTGCATATGTAGGCTACCGCTTTATCAACGGTTGCTGTGATAGCATGGATTTTTGTGTATGCCATACCTGTTTCATCAACTCCTTTACTTCGTCCATATCTTCCTGATAGACATGGTTCGTGCTGTTAATTCTTTTTGCGATTTGGTTCAGGCTGGAACTGATCCGTCCAAGCTCTGTATTGTATTCCCTCAAAAAACTGTAATCCACATCATAGACATATCCATAGAGAATGAGCTTCCGGAGGAAAGCCGACTTGCTTTTCATGCCAGACAGTTTGAAAAAGTTACGTATCTATATTATTGGTTCAATTATCAATGTGTTTACTGTTATGATGAACAATTTACTTACTGTACAAAGAGCTACAAAATTGACGATGATTGCTATGCTTACAGGC
>CAZKOR010000335.1:0-3323 GCA_964554405.1 uncultured Bacteroides sp.
TCACACACTTCCTTCAATCATTCCAGCAATTCTAACTGACAGCAATAGTATTGCCCGCTTCTCCGAAAGTATACGCACATATTTCTCCTTTTTTTATATAAACTCTGGGAACCCTCTCTCCCAGACCACAGGCAAACTCATAATTGAATCTGCCGGATAAATCTCCTAACTCCTCCATAGTAATCCGGCAATTGCCGTCTTCCCCAATCAAAGTCACCTCTGACCCGGTCTGCGCCTCCGGAATATCCTCTACACTCACCATAAGTTGATCCATGCAGATTCTGCCGAGAATCGGCGCTTTTTTGCCATGAATCAGCACATAGCCTTTACCCGAAAGACTTCTCGGGTATCCGTCGGCATATCCGACAGGAATCGTTGCTATCCGCAGTTCTTTGTCTGTTACATAAGTTGCGCCGTAGCTTACGGGCGTTCCCTTTGGCACCTGCTTAATATAAACGATACGGCTTTTTAAGGATAACACCGGCTGAACGGAAACTGCTTCTTTTTCCACTTCCTCAGACGGCCACATACCATACAGAATAATACCTGCCCGCACCATATCCATATGAGTCTTTTTTAACTCCATAATACCCGCGCTGTTGGCGCAGTGCTTCCATGGAATGCAATATCCTGTCTGTGTCTCAATGTCATTCCAGAATTGACTAATCTGGTCAAACTGTTTATCCGCAGATGTTTTGTCTGTTTCGTCTGCTCTTGCAAAATGGGTGAAAACCCCTTCTATCATCAACTCGTTATAGGAAAGCGCTTTTTTTACAAACTTTAGACCGCTCTCATCCGGAAAAATACCGATTCTGGACATTCCGGTATCCACCTTAATGTGAACTTTTGCTTTTTTTCCAAGCTTTGCCGCACATGCGGAAAGTTCTTCAAGCGTATCATAACGGAATACGGTCATGCTGATGTTTTCTTCAATCAATGCTTCATAATGATCCGGAAACGTATAACCCAGAATCAGAACAGGTTTATGAAGTCCTGCCTTTCTTAAAGCGAACGCTTCTTCGGCGGTTGCGACACCATAACCGAAAACCGTATCAATCGTTTCCAGTTCTTTTCCTATCGGAACCGCACCATGCCCATATCCGTTTGCTTTAATAATTGCCATGATTTTTGTACCGGGATTAAGTGCATTCCCAATTGCTTCAACATTAGCACAAAGTGCGTCCAAATCCACTTTTGCATATATCCTTTTGTTTTCTGTCATGATATTGTCATTCCTCATTCTCTTTCTTTTAACAGATTTTGTATCTGCTCTATGATATCCGTTGCCATCATACTATGTTCTCCACACAGCCCGGCCGCCATATCCCCTGCCACGCTATGCAGATAGACACCGGCCTTGGCCGCTTCCCACGCATCCATTCCCTGTACCAACAGTCCTGTAATCACGCCTGAGAGCACATCTCCTGAACCTGCCGTCGCCATCCCCGCATTTCCTGCCGTATTGATATATGCAGTTTCTGCATCAGGGCGCGTGACAATCGTTCTTGCATCTTTACATACGACAATACAATTTAGTTTATCGGCAAGCTTCTTCGGATAAACCGTTATATTATCCGACGCTTCTGAAATCGTACAGCTATATAATCTGGCAAATTCTCCAAGATGCGGCGTTATGATTATCTGTCGTCCCGCCTGTGTATGAGACAGTTCGGATATATCCCTTTTCGCCAGTAAATTCAAGGCATCAGCGTCCATTACCATAGAAAGCGCACTTTCTTTCAGGCAGTAATCAAGCATCCACTCTGCTTCTTTTCCTGTTCCGATGCCGGGACCGATTAAAATACTGTCCGCCCAGTCAAGAGCTTTCTTAAACGTTTCTAAGAAAGAGACTTCCGGTTCTTTTTCTTTCCACAATGCCGTATCATATAGTGTCAGCATAGCTTCCGGCAAAGTCTGCTGCAGGGTTTCACGGTTTTTTACGGATGTTATGATACGCACCATACCGGCTCCCGTTTTAAAAACACTCCGCGCTGCCAGAAGTGCCGCACCGCATATCGTATCGCTTCCGGCAATGACAAGCGCTTTTCCAAATGTCCCTTTATTTCCGTCAGGTCTTCTTTTTATAAGCCGCATATCAGACAGGGAAGTATAGGTATACCAGAAAGGTTTTTTCCCTAAAAAACTGCGTTCATCAATTCCCATCTGTCCGCATATGATTTTACCACAATACCCTGCGCCCGGATAGAGAAACTCTCCCGCTTTATAAAACCCGTAAGTAACTGTCAAATCCGCCTGCACCGCACATCCTAAAATCCGTCCGGTATCCGCGTCAACGCCGGAGGGAATATCAATCGAGCAGACGTAAGATTCTTTCGCATTTATTGTGCTGACAGCTTCTTTGTAAATACCATCTATTTCTCTCGAGAGTCCGATGCCGAAAAGAGCATCGACTACTATATCATATTCACATTCGGGAATTCTGTCAAAAATCTTACATCCATACTGTGTAAGAATATCAATCTGTAACATAGTTTCACGGCTGCATTTTTCATAAGCTCCAAAAAGTACAAAATCCACACTGCATCCCTGCAGCATCAAGAGTCTGCCGACCGCAAAGCCGTCACCGCCATTATTGCCACAGCCTGCAGCGACTAAAACATGAAAATTCCCATTTCCTTTTTCCTTTCTGATTTGTTCTGCGGTAACGAGCGCAGCCCGCTCCATTAAAACAACCGAAGGGATTTTCAGATATGTTATGGTATTGTTATCATACTGCTTCATCTCAGCCTGTGTTACGAGATATTCCATCTTAATTCCTCATTCTTGCTCAACCTTTTTCCTATTCTGAAAGACAATGCACCAAAATCTTATGACTTCGGCGCATTGTCTAAATCAAGTGCGTTAACGCGCACTTGACTTTTTATTTTTCTTTCCTTTTGTCCCGGCATCCACCGCGGGACGATACTTCATATCAAATAATTCCAACACATCAGCCCCGAAAATATCATGCATATAGGCATACATTCTGTTGGTTTCCTCTTCTTTTTCCTGTTTTCTGATTAATTTCTTTTTGAGTTCCCGGCGGGTCTGCTTAATCCACTCATCCAATGCGTTAATTTCTCTGTCATTGGCACGGATTCTTTGATAACAGATTTCCATGGACTCCATCATCAGATTTCTGTTAGCTCTGTCAATTTCCTTTGGCAAAAGATACAGCTCTTCTTCATATTCAGTCATCTTATCATTGCATTCTTTTACAAGCCGTCTGTGCTCTTCTCTGTCTTTAGACAGCTTCTTACTATCAGGCTCCTGCTGTAAACTATCGGCAATGACAATAATTTCATCCATAAGCTTTTTCTTGA
>CAZKOR010000336.1:0-3321 GCA_964554405.1 uncultured Bacteroides sp.
CTTCTTCATCTATCACCATGCCAAATGATAAAATATCAAAGTGAAGCGTACAACCAAGTGAAGAAACTTTCTTCAATATATGACTTGGCAATGAATAGCCTATTTGTGCAAATTCCGAACGAATGTAAATGGTAATGTACACCTCGTCATATTTTGCCGTAAGTTCTTTTATATACTCATTCCTTTTGCATAGTTTGTCTAACATCTCTTCCATGCTTCCAATGTATTCCTGTTCATCGCCAAACTTAATTTCGTATATCCATCTGTACTTAGGTGCTTTCATACCCAATACTATTACATCATCTTTATTAATAATCTTAGTTGGTAACATATCTTCTCCAAAGTTAACTTCTATAGGATTATCATCCGCTATATCAAATACTATTTCTCCATTAAAATTCATCTAATAATTTCCTCCTCCGGCAGCATTTGATACTCCGCAAACCAGTCATTCATTTTATCACCTGAAACTCCTTCCATTTCCCCGACTTCTGCCGCCAGATAAAAATAACCGCACGAATCACCCAGTCACAGACCATGGCAACAGCAATTCCGATGACTCCCATATGAAGTACAATCCCCAGCAGATAAGATAAAAACAGCCGTCCCGCAATCGTGGATATGATAGAAACATACATCGTAAATTTCACATCCCCTGCTGCCCGAAGCCCATTGCTCAGAGCCCCGGAAAAAGGAAATGCAACCGCATTGAACACGTTATGTATCAGAACAAGCCAGATGACAAGCTGCTTTGTCTGCGGCTCAAGCGCATAAAACCGTAAAAACAGTGGTGTCAAAAGAAATACTAAAAGATTCCATGCCGAAGATATCAAAAGCGTTATCTTCGACAATTTTGTAAAATAATATTCCGCTGCCTGTGTATCCTGATTTCCCATACACTGCCCAATGACAGTGATAAAAGCAGGCCCCATTGCCACGCCAGCTAACGCTGCCAGAGACCAAATGCTCTGCGCAACACCGTTTGCCGCAATCTGGTAAGTGCCAAAAAGAGCCACGATACTGCTTAACGCTACCTTTACCAGTTGAAAAACCCCGTTTTCCACGCCATTTGGTATCGCCACATTCCATATCCTTTTCAGGCAGTCAATATCCCATTTAAAAATCCATCCGGATTTGTAAAGCACCTCATTCTTTTTCCGAAAACACAAAACAGTAATGACAACGGCAGAAAACGTTCTCGCAATCAAAGACGGCCATGCTACACCTGCCACGCCCGCATGAAGCACAAACACGCCAATCACATTGCCGACTACGTTAATCACATTTGACAGCACGGATATATACATGGTTACATTTGTCTTTCCAAGACTCCGGTAAACCGCTGCTCCGGAGTTATAAATGGCTAGCGCCGGATAGGAATAGGCGGAGATTTTCAGATAAGTAATGCAGGCATCCATAACAGAATCCTCTACTTTACCAAACAAAAGGCGGAGCATAGTCTTGTTTCCGACTAACACCAACGCTGCAATCAGCAGAGAAAAAACAGTTCCGAACATCAAAAGCTGGCTTGCAGAGTTTCCCGCGTTCTCCGACTCTTTCCTGCCGATATACTGACTGATAACGACCGCCCCGCCGGAAGCAAGTGCTGTAAAAAGGTAAATAAATATCGTATTAAACTGATTCACCAGTGAAACGCCCGACACCGCCGCTTCTCCTGCATAACTGACAACAAGCGTATCCGCAATTCCCACAAGCATCACTAGAAGCTGCTCTAAAAACAGCGGAACAATCATATTTTTTAAGTCTTTGTCCGAAAAGGGTTCTTTCATTTTCATATTTTCCTTCATTTTTATTGCGATTTAATGTACTCATCCTGCATGTTGAACGCTGCAAGCATTTTATACAATAAATCATTCTTTATTCCTCTGTCAATATAAATAATATGGAATAAAAAAATATATCAAATCATATTGGTAGTAGGGGGTGATGTTTTTGAAAATACAATGGAAAAATCTGATTACATGTCTTGCCATACCGCTTGCTGTCGGGGGCCTGTCTTCGCTTCTGACACGAAATAGTATGGAAACTTTTAATTCAATCACTAAACCAGATCTGGCTCCGCCAGGCTGGCTGTTTCCGGTTGTGTGGACGATTCTGTATATCCTTATGGGAATTGCATCCTATCTGGTGCTTACATCCGGAAAGCCAAATGATAAGGCTCTAACCGCATACGGTATTCAGCTTATATTTAACTTTTTCTGGTCAATTATATTTTTTAATTTGGAACTATACCTATTTGCATTTATCTGGCTTGTTCTGCTATGGGTAACTTTTGCAGGCTACTTAAACTTTTATATTTATTTACTAAATTAGAAAAAAGGAATCACATAATTGAAATGCTGCGCAGAAGCAGTAAGCAGGAAGGATTCGTTAGATTTTCCTAACAACTATCATACCTTTTTCAGAAACTAATGAATTACAGTCAGATACTAACGCATTTTTTAGTTCAACCGGAACAAGGTTAATTGTACTTATAGATTCAATAGGTACAAGCGTTGGAATATATTGACCACTTTTTATAATTCTCTCAGGATCAGTAAACTCTGGTCCTGTACCCGTTCCAAAAATCCCGCTCATATATTCACAAAAAACATAATAATGTACGTTCTCATTAGTTTCTTGAATATATATAATACGATGTGCTTTTACAAGAATACCCACTTCCTCACAAATTTCACGTTCTATCGCTTGCATAATATCTTCACCATTTTCAATTCCACCGCCAGGAGTAACATAAAAATCGTCAATAGCAAATGGGTTACTCTTACTAGGTTTCAAGCGATGAATCAAAGCTATACAAGGTTTCCCATATTCATCTTCCATAAAAAGAATTCCGCGAGATGTAATTCTCTTTTCCATGCTCCCCCTCCTATATTAATTGAAAATATCTCCGAATTACCTGATATTTTGCTTTGCCTTAATCTGCTTTTTATTTTCATACATGCGGACGTCCGCCTGCTGATATACATCCATCAGCATTTCATTCTCCTGAAGCTTGTCGTAGAGCGCATAACCGCTGGCAATACTGATGCGGAATGGCCGCCCTTTCACAGCGTTATAGTCGTCCATAGCCTTTTTAAAACAAACAACTGTCTTTTCACAGCGTCCGGACACATCCTCGCCGCACAGGATACCTACGAACTCATCTCCGCCAACCCTGTAACATGTCCCATCCACGGATTCCACTGCCGTCTTAATGATTTCCGCGCTGCGTACCAGAAGTTCATCCCCCATCTGATGACCCTGATTGTCGTTTACAAGTTTCAAGTCATTTACATCGAACATAATAATGGCAATTCC
>CAZKOR010000337.1:0-2139 GCA_964554405.1 uncultured Bacteroides sp.
TGGGCGCCAGTTGGAATTTGAATATTTGTTTGAGAAAATATAAGTGAACTGTAAATGCCATAGCTGCATATAAGAAGATAAGCCACTTGAGAGGCATGGATTTTTGGATGTCTCTCAAGTGCTTTTTTATGTAAAAGACTATCATGATTCCCAGAACATGTCTACGATATCACAAAGGCAGTGATCCAGAGCGCACAATATATGTCGGCAGTATGTATCCGGGCAGAGCCGCTGACTGTCACTTCTGTGTTCCCTGTGTTTGCAAAAACGTGAAGGGGCAAACTCCGGCGAAGTCGTAAAAATGTTTTAGAGAAAGATTGAAATATTGAGAAAATTTGAAAACATATGAAAAAAACCTTCAGGCGAAAAATGCTGAAAAATAAGAGTGCAAAATATTTAGATACAGCAGCGCAGAAAGAGGCAGATATGAAGGAAAATAATAATATAGCAAATACAATCCATGCAGGAAATATGAACATCGAAGTAACTGTAATCTCTATGAGGGAACAAGAGGGCTGCCTTAAGGCAAACGCGTCAATCATCCTGAATGATGTATTTAAAGTGACTGGAATCTGTATTGGCATTTCATAGAAAGGCAATGTATTTGCGTCCATGCCGGACTACAAGACCGGGAAGCTTGATGATAATGGAAAAGATGTGTATCAGGATATCGCATACCCTGTAACAAGGCAGTCCCGGCGGGAGCTTTATGATGAAATCGTGAAGGAATTTAATGCTGTCATGAAACAAGAAGGAAAGCAGGCAGGGGAGGGAATAGATGGTGGCGTTTGCATTATCTTTTATGTAATGCCGGATTTTTTATTTTTTTGATAAAAAGATAGGATGAATGGGATTTCGTCGTAATCGGAATTGTGGAAATGTCGTATATTTGGCTATCTTATGGAGATGTTAGCAACTCTGTTTTTGCAGAGCGTGGGAAAGCTGTACTTGCCCTTCCATGTGCTGTGAACAGAGTTATCCTATGGCGCAATAGTCAGTTATGCGCATTTCCATAATGCACTTTTAGGGAAATATAATTGCATTAAGAAAATTGTCCCGTTATTCCGAAATATAGGTTGACTATATTGACAAAAGCTATGAGAATATAAGTAATTGGAGGTGTTGCTTGTGTTGGAAATAGCTGTTTGTGATGATAATGGGAACGATTTAAACGCAATCATGGAAATGTTGCATGACATATGTACGGAAATAAAGCAGGAATATCATGTGTCCGCTTTCCAGTCCCCTAATGATATGTTGGACGGTCAGACGAAAATAGATATAGGCATACTGGATATTGTCATGCCGGACTGTAACGGGATTGACTTAGGGAAGAAGCTGAAAGAAAAATTTGCAGAGATTGCATTGATTTATACTACAAGCTATGAAGAATATTGCAGGCAGGCGATTAACAAAGTCCATGCTTTTTCCTTCCTTGTAAAGCCGCTTGATAAGGCAGAACTGAAAGAACAGATAGCAGAAGTCCTGAGTGGTATATCTGATACAGTAGCAGAGAAAGAATTTTACAAGGTTACAGACAACCGGAAAAAAGAGTATAGTGTAGTCAGACTGAATCTGTCCGATATTCTGTATTTTGAATACATAAAAAGACAGCGGAGGGCAGCCATTGTATTAGAGAATGAAAGATATGAGTGTGACTGTGTATTTGAGAAATTAGTTGAAGAATTGGAACAGTATGGTTTTGCAGTTAATAGCAGGGGAAATCTGGTTAATTTGAGCCATGTGGAGAAGATAAAAGGGTTTGTGGTATATCTGGATAATGGGGACAAACTTCCCATAGCCCAGAAGCGTATTATGGAATTTAGAGAAAAATTGAATGATTTCTTACAAGGAAACACATAAGGGAGAAGAAATGGATAGAATTTTACTTATCATATGCAACGGTCTTTCGTGTTTCGTTGTGACCGTAATCATGTTTCAATTTATGGATGGCAGATATAAAAGGAGTATACAAAAGAAGTTTGTATATCCTTTCGTGGGAGCTGCCGGCACATTATGTATCATAGGCATTAACCTGCTGAATCTGTCTTTGCTGAATTTGCTTGCATATTTTATTTTATTTGGCGCATCTTCCTGCCTTCTATATTATGAGGATGCGGATAAGCCATTGCGCCGTAT
>CAZKOR010000337.1:2239-3315 GCA_964554405.1 uncultured Bacteroides sp.
TTTTGCACAGGGACGGATAAATTACTTATGTGTGATAAATATGGGATGCATTGTATTAGCGGACTTGTATCTGCTGTGTTTCGTTAAAATGTCTGATGAAAAGAATTATTATGAAAGTCAGGTGAAGGCGTTGGAGCAGCAGGCAAATATGCAGTATGAATATTATCTGGCGCAGGGCAGGAAATATGAAACAACTGTGCAGATACTCCATGATGTCAAAAAACATATCAAAGCGATTCAGAATTTATATACAGCAGATCAGGAAAACACTGCAGGCGAATATGCAAATGAGATAGGGGAGATGTTAAAGCCGCTGATTCCCGTCGAATACACAGACAATCCAATACTGAACATTCTGCTTACCGATAAAGAATTGCTTATAAAAGAGAAAGGTATTTCATTGGAAATCAAAATTGATAATGTAAGTCTTGCATTTATAAAGCCGATAGATACCACAACTATTTTTGGGAATCTGCTGGATAATGCTATTGAAGCGGCAGAAAAAGTACGGGAAGAAAAGAACATTTATATAAAAATCAGCTCTTATCATCAGATGGTAGTCATAAAGATTAAAAATAGTTGCAATGAGGTAACATGGAAAAATGGTCTGCCCGTATCGAACAAAGGAAAAGGCAGAGGAATCGGGCTTTTGAATGTGCAGAAAAGTATTGAAAAATATGATGGAAATCTAAAATTGAAAGAGGAAAATCAAAAATTTGTAGTTGAGCTTTTCCTTAATTCATAAAAAAGGGCAGAAATGCTCTTTTTTTAATTGAAAATCGTATTTCGTGCGAAAAAATCGTATTTCGTGCAGACACGCTTATAAGTCATAGTGGATATACCCGATATTTATAGCGAGACCATGAGAGAGTCCGGAAAAGGACTTCAAAAGTTACAGGAAAGGAGCATGAAAAATGAGTATTAGTAATGTGAATGGAGCCTTAGCGACGTTTCAATACGCAGTAAAAGCACAAAAAACATCTGCCAAAGGAACAGCCTTTGCTGATAAGGTAACAGAAACAGAAGAAGCAGGCAGTACACAGGAACTATCAGATGCGGAAAAACTGGAAGCATTT
>CAZKOR010000338.1:0-3308 GCA_964554405.1 uncultured Bacteroides sp.
CATACCCAACAGTCAGGAGCGTAGACACCGACCACCAGATACCGGAGAAAGCATTCTTAAACTGCTCCGGCTGAACCTCGTGTTCTGCACCATACATACACAGTGAAGAGGACAACATTAGAATCAGAATAATAAATACAGAGGATAGTATCTGATTCTTTTTATCATATAAAACGGTAGTAATTACATTGAAAGAGTCATATTGCGCATTAATCCGGAACAAGTTAAAAATGCGGACAACCCTTAGCATACGGAATGCAACAAAACCGGACAAAAAGAAAAATGGTAAAATGGTCAGCAGATCAATAATACCGTCATAGGACAATAGAAATTTCAGGATGGCCTTTCCTTTTGTCTTATCAGGATACAGGCAATCTGCCGTCCAGATTCGCAAAAAATATTCCACGCAAAAGATGAGGATCGTGATTAGTTCTATTCCATGCAAAACCGGATAATACGCATCCAGTTCGGAAAATGTTTCCAAGAATAGAACTAATATATTCAGCGTTATGATAACAACAATAAAAATGTCGAAAAATTTGCTCGCAAAATCATCTTTATGCCCAATTTGTATGATTTCAAAAACTCGTTTTTTTATTTTCATATTTTCTCTAATAACTCCGTAACCGCTCCCGGTCCTTGAATCATTTCCGTAAATAACGCAATAACCTTATCCCCTAAGACAATCTGTGTTAAATCAACGCCAAAGATGTCTTCCCGTTTCAATATCGGCGTGATAAGCGCTTTTACATCACAACCGCTTCCGGGTTTCACACCGGAAAGCATCGGCATCAGTTCCTCCAACATCGGGTCAGGGCTTGGTGTAAACGCATTTCCTTTATCATCCACACCCATCAGATAGCGAAGCCAGCCAGCCAATACAAGTGGAATACCCTCCAAGGAATCCAGTGATAACGTTTCCGACGCCTTATACGCCTTAATTGTCTCCCCGAAGCGAATGGAAAGTTTTTGGGAAGTATCGGTTGCAATTCTTTGCGGCGTATCCGGCATAAAAGGATTCGGAATACGCAGTTCGAGCACTTCATCAATAAATTTCTTCGGGTCCAGAATTCCCGGATTGACAACTACCGGCAGACCTTCCTGATAGCCGATTCGCTCTACCAGTTTTTTCAGGACGGGGTTTTTCATTTCTTCGGAAATCAATTCATATCCAAGCAGACATCCAAATACCGCAAGTGCCGTATGCAGCGGATTTAAGCAGGTGCATACTTTCATTTTTTCTACTTTATCTACCGTTTCTCTTGCCGTAAATATAACTCCCGTTTCTTCCAACGCAGGTCTTCCATTAGGAAAAGCATCCTCAATAACCAGATACTGGCACTCCTCCGCATTGACAAAAGGCGCAATCCAAGTATTTTTCGACGTTACTGCTTTTTCCAGTCCTTCTATTTTATCTGCTTCCAGAATCGCTTCTACTTTCGGATCGGGACGTGGCGTAATTTTATCAATCATGCTCCACGGGAATGAGATACGACTGCTATCCTGTACATAAGCAAGAAAACCTTCTTCCGCCTTGCCATTTCCCACCCATGCCTGCGCAAAGGAAACCACAGCATTTTTAAGCTTATCGCCATTGTGCGAGCAGTTGTCCATACTCACCATCGCCAGCGGCAGCGCTTCATTCAGATAACGCTCATATACAAGGGCGCAAACTTTTCCCAGATAACTTCCCGGCTTATCCGGTCCGTTTTCCATATCTTCTTTGATTGCAGGCAAAAGTTCTCCTTTTCCGTCTGCCAAACTGTAACCCTTTTCCGTAATTGTAAAGCTCGCCATCTGCAGCGACGGCGCACGGAAAATTTCTTTCAGCCTGCCGTATTCTTTTTCGTTTTCACTATCCAGAATCAGAGCTTCTACGATACTGCCGATTACCGTCTTTTCAATTTCTCCGTTTCCTTTCAATGTAGCAAGGATACCGTAATTGTCATGGGGCCAGTACATTTTTTCAATAATTTCATAATCGAATCCCTCTGCTACGATAAGACCCGTTTCGCTTTTTCCTGTTTCCATCAGTTCCTGCATTAAATTTGCCTGAAAAGCACGAAAAATATTTCCTGCGCCAAAGTGAATCCATTCCGGTTTTTCTTTTGCATTTTCCGCAAGTTTCTCCCGGTCGTAATTCGGCACATGATAACCTGCCGCCCTCCATGCACTGCTTTCTAATAATCCTTCTCTATCTAACTTCATCTTTATAACCACGTTCCTTTCTCGCCCTATGATTGTCCTGCTTTTTTTAAGCCCGACTATTTTCTATCGGATTTCTCAATCGCTTCCCAAAGCCCATTTAGGTAGGTTGCGCCCAATGCTCTGTCATACAAACCATATCCCGGCATTGCGATCTCTCCCCAAATCATACGTCCATGGTCAGGACGGATAGGTCCGTCAAATCCGATATCATACAATGCTTTCATAATTTCATACATATCAAAACTTCCGTCAGCAGACAAGTGTGCCGCTTCTTCAAAATCACCGGGATAATTATGCTGCAAGTTTCTTACATGGGCAAAGTGGACTCGGCCTTTTAATGCCCGAATCATTCCCGGCAAATCGTTATCCGGATTGGTTCCGTAGGAACCGGAACAGAACGTAACGCCATTGTGTTTATTATCCACCATCTGCATCATGCGCTGAATATTCGGCAGATTTGTAATAATACGCGGCAGTCCGAATACGCTCCATGCGGGGTCGTCCGGATGGATTGCCATATTAATATCATATTTATCACATACGGGCATAATTGCCTCGAGAAAATATTTTAAATTGGCAAATAATTTTTCTTCATCTACATCCTGATACAGACCAAACAGTTCCTTAATTTTTTCCATCCGTTCCGGTTCCCATCCCGGCATTACAAAACCGTTCGTATCGCCTGCAATGGAATCAAACATTTTTTCAGGATTTAAATTATCTACCGTCTCCTGATGATATGCCAATACGGTCGAACCGTCCGGACGTTTTCTGGCAAGTTCCGTTCTTGTCCAGTCGAAAACCGGCATGAAATTGTAGCATACCATATGAATATCTTCCTGCCCAAGTTTTTCCAATGTTTTAATATAATTTTCAATATACTTGTCTCTCTCCGGCAGACCAATCTTGATTGCGTCATGGATATTCACGCTCTCAATTCCGGCAATATGCAATCCCGCTGCCTCTACCTCGGCTTTAAGCGCACGAATTTCATCCATGCTCCACTCGTCTCCGGGCGCCGTTTCATACAAAGTTGTAATCACACCTTTCACTCCCGGAATCTGCCTAATCTGCTGCAATGTCACAGAATCAGATTTACT
>CAZKOR010000339.1:0-3302 GCA_964554405.1 uncultured Bacteroides sp.
TGTATATCAGCCAATGTCTCCGTGCAGATAACATCAATCCATGATTGCTGCATAGGTTTAACCAACAGGTTTATCCTCTCGGTAATATCACACCCAAGCTGCTTTCTGGCATCTTGAATATTTCGAATCACATCTCTTGCTGCGCCCTCTTGAATAAGATCATAATTCAAAGTTAAATCTAACGATACTACTATGCCATTTTTGCTTTCAACATTATGACCGTCTTTCGCTTGATAAGTAACCAAAACAACCCTCGGGTCCAGCTCCTCCTCATTTCCATTAATATCAACTACAATTTTGTTTTCCTGAAGTTTAAAATTTCCTTTCTTAATAGCTGCAATCATAACTGGTATTCTATCAGGATAAAGAGTTTTGATTTCGTTAAAGTTCGGAGCATAATTCACCTTTGCGATTTCATCCACTACGTCAAGAACTTCAACTTTCTTCACATTTAACTCTTCAGCAATAATATCTGAAAATTCTACAATAATTTCATCCAGTGTGTGATCCGGAAGGGCAACATAAAGCAAAGAAAGAGGCTGCCTGTTTTTAACCTTATTTTTGTTTCTGATGGAACGCCCCAGATAAATCGTTTCCTGAACTAATTCCACTTTTTGCAGCAGTTCTCCATCCTTCAAAGTTTCTGGCAGGTTCGGCCAGTCAGTCAGATGAACTGACGACTTCTCCTCTAATGCAGATTTTCCAATCAGAATTTGATACAACTCCTCAGAAATAATTGGTGCCACCGGAGCCAACAGCTTAGTTGTATTTATCAATACATAGTGCAATGTTTCATAAGCGCTTCTCTTGTCCTCAGTCATATCCTTTCCCCAGAATCTGCGTCTGGACCTGCGGATATACCAATTGGTCAGTCCATCAATTAGATCTCCCAAATACCCGACATATCTGTTAACCTGATAATCATCCATATTCCGACGAATATTTTCTTCTGTTTCATAAAGTTTAGCAAGCATCCAATTATCAAGCTGATTGCTGCTTGATGGAATTTGGGGCTCTGTGGAAAAATAGCCATCTATATCCGCATAAGAAACAAAAAACTTACATGCATTCCAGTATGGCAAAAGAATTTGTTGGTATGCATCCTGAATGCCGCTTTCATCAAACAACAAATCCCCGATAAGCATTGCATTCGTTTGATAAAGATATAATCGAAAGGAATCCGTTCCATATCTGCGCATCAGCTCCATTGGATCTGTGTAATTCTTCGAGGATTTAGAAAGCTTTTTCCCATCCTTTGCCAAAATAGTTCCATGCACAATGCAATTTTGGAAAGCCGGCTTATCAAAAAGTGCAACAGCCAATACATGCAAATAATAAAACCAACAGCGTATCTGGCCAGTATATTCCACAATAAAATCACACGGAAAATGAGACTCAAACCACTCTTTGTTTTCAAACGGATAATGCTTCTGTGCAAAAGGAACAGACCCGCTTTCAAACCAACAATCCAAAACCTCAGGTACTCTTCTCATTGTACCTTTACAACACTTACAGGGAAATGTTACTTTATCCATGTATTGTCTATGCAGGTTGTCGAGTGTTATTCCGCTTGCCTCCCGGATTTCCTCAATACTTCCTAAAACTACTCTCTCGCCGCACGCATCACACTGCCAAATAGGAATGGGCGTGCTCCAATATCTATTACGGGAAATATTCCAATCCCTTGCGTTATCTAACCAATTTCCAAATCTCCCATGCTTGACCGTCTCAGGTACCCAGTTAATGTCTTCATTTGTCTGTATTAAGCGATCCTTTACCTTTCCAATATCAAAATACCAGGCATCCATCGCCTTGTATATCAAGGGACGCTTGCACCTCCAACAATGCGGATAATTGTGTTCTATCGTACCATCTGCAACCGCTTTTCCACAATCATATAAAAACCTGATAATGATCGGGTTCATCTCAATAACATTTTTTTCAGAATCAGGGTCATAAAAGTCTGATATTTCTTCAGTAAAATGTCCCTTTTCGTCAACAGGATTCACAAGAGGGATATCGTTAGCCTTGCATGTCCAATAATCATCCTCGCCAAAAGCTGGTGCGGTATGAACAATGCCAACACCTTCATCTGAACCAACATAATCTGCAGTCACAACACGAAAAGCACCCTTTTCTTTCACTTTTGCAAAGTATGGAAAAAGTGGTTCGTATGTTAATCCAACCAAATCCATACCCTTACATTCTTTTACAACTAAAGGTTCTTTTCCAAAAACTTTCTCAAATTTAGAAAGAATATTGGTGCACGCAATAAATATTTCTTCTCCAACATCAACAAATGAATAATCCAAATCTTTACCAACCGCTAAACACAAATTTGAGGGAAGTGTCCAGGGGGTAGTTGTCCACGCGAGCATATATGTCAGTTTACCATTGATCTCCGGAGCATGATCCAATTTGAATTTTGCGATAATCCAACGATCCTGACGCAGTCTTGTTGAATCCGATTCTCTTGTATCCGAGACAGATAATGAGGTTTCACAATGCATACAATACGGAGTCACCCTATAATCTCTGTAAATGTATCCTTTTTCATAGCATTGCTTAAACGCCCACATTACACTTTCCATGAAGGGTTTATTCATGGTCTTATAAGCCCCGTCATAGTCTACCCAGCGGGCCATCTGATTGACATAGTCAATCCAGGCATTATTGTTACTCGATACGATTTCAAAGCATTTTTCATTGAATTTGTCAATTCCTATACTTCTCTCTATTTCATTCTTATCCTTTATCCCCATCAGAGTCTCCGCTTGATGTTCAATAGGCAGACCATGGCAATCCCACCCCCATACTCGTGGGACAGAGAACCCCCGCATTGTCCAATATCTTGCAATCATATCCTTGATAAAAGAGACAAGCACCGTTCCATGATGTGGTTTCCCTGTCGGAAATGGAGGTCCATCATAAAAAACAATTTCCTCTCCTTTTTTCTCCTCAACAGACTTTTCAAAAATGTGATTCTGATTCCAGAATTCCAATACTTTGTCCTGAATTTCTACAATATCCATTTTTGAATCTAACTCAGCATACTTTGGCTTGATATCCATATCTTTGCTCCTTTCTTTTTTATTTACAATATCAATAAACAGCGTTTTCCGAAATCATTCTGCATTGTCGCCTAACAATCTTTTAATGACAGCAAAAAAGAACAGCCCCCTTTGTAAAAATACAATTGTTGGCTGTCCTAATACCGGAATAATATAAAAAATCCTACCGCAAACGGCAGGAACTTTTAATGCTCTCAATCCATTTACGACATACCAACATATGCGTTCTCT
>CAZKOR010000340.1:0-3291 GCA_964554405.1 uncultured Bacteroides sp.
AACCGGAAGAAAAACCTGCATCTGCCTGTGGTTCAGCTTGTGGGGCTGGTGATCCAAAATCGAAATAAATTCGATTCATAAGATACATATGTATCAATGTATTCGTGGACACACAGGTTTTAGGTGTGTCCATGATTATATTAGAATTAAAAGTAATACATATGGAGGAATAATCTAAAATGAAACCATACTTCGCTTTTCAATGGCATATTACAGATGAATGTGACCAAAGATGCAAACACTGTTATATTTTTTCCGAAGATAACCATATCTGCCTGAAGCAGATGGAATATGGGGAAATGGAAACGGTCGCTTTAAGCTGCGTGGAAATGTGCGAAAAATTAGGGCGCACACCATATTTCTACATTACGGGTGGCGATCCCATTTTACATAAGGATTTTTGGCGGCTTTGTGAACTGCTTAAAAAGCATGACATTACTTTCGGCATTTTAGGTAATCCGTTTCATTTGAGTGATGAGGTATGTAAAAGACTTTATGAGCATGGCTGCAGGAAGTACCAGCTTTCGTTAGATGGAATGAGAGAAACGCATGATAAATTCAGAAAACCCGGATCTTTTGATACAACAATAGAAAAAATTGACTGTATCAAGAAATCAGGAATGTACTGTGCGGTTATGGCTACGGTGTCATGTGCCAATAAGGACGAGTTCCCTGACATGATTGATTTGGTAGTGAACAAAAATGTAGATGTGTTTGCATTTGGACGGTACTGCCCTACAAGCGGTCAAAAGGCAGAGGAATATCATATCCCGCCTATTGAATATAAAGCGTTTTTGGAAAAATGCTGGATAAAGTATGAGCAGTATAAAGACAGACATACCACATTCCAGCTAAAAGACCATTTATGGACACTGTTTTTGTATGAAAAGGGACTTTTTAAGATACCTGAAAATTCTGATAAGAAAATAATTTATGACGGCTGCCACTGCGCAATCAGTCACATGACAATTCTTCCAACAGGTGATGTATATGCCTGTCGGCGGATGGAAAGTAAAATAGGAAATGTATTCGATACTTCCATGTATGACCTTTTTATGAGTGCAGATATGGAGAAATATCGGGATTTTGATAAATTTGAAAAGTGTAACAAGTGCGAACTTCGTGGATATTGCAGAGGTTGTCCGGCTGTAACTTATGGCTATACAGGAAATATGTATGCGCCTGATCCGCAATGCTGGAAAATCATAAAAGATGATTTGGAGGTCTGAAAATGGATATTTTAAATCTGATGAAAGAACGAAGGTCTATCCGTAAGTTTCAGGATAAACAGATTGATAGGGAAGATTTGGAAAAAATTATCGAGGCAGGGTTATATGCGCCAAATGCAGGAGGCGGACAACGGACAAAGATTGTTGCTGTGCATAATAAAGAATTAGCTGAAAAAATCGGCAGATTGAACCTTGCGCATTTTGACCGGAGCAGACTTTCCGGAGGGTATGTTTCCGCTGAACAGCCAAGCATTATTGATAATCCTGATATAAAGAGTGGGTTTTACGGTGCGCCTACGGTATGTGTTATTTTTGGGGCAAAGAACTTTTTATACAGTATACCTGATGCATTCTGCTGCGCTGAAAACATGGTGCTTGAGGCTGCCAATTTAGGGATTGGCTCCTGTATTATTGCAAGAGGGGAAGAAACTTTTGATAATGGGATTGGAATGGAATTATTAAAAGAATGGAACATTCCCGATACAGACACAGCTCGCTGTTTTGTGATATTGGGCTATTGTGACGGCGATTATCCGAAAATAAAACCAAGAAAAGAGAACCGTTCACTGATTATAGACTAAATGATGGAGGGTTATTATGGATGCACAAACCTGTTTAAAAAAATTACAATATGTCGGAGTGCTGAATTTTGCAACGGTGGACAAATACGGAAAACCACAGATCAGAAACATCAGCGCAATTCATTATGAACAGCAGGCTATGTATTTTTTTACTGCAAGGGGAAAAGCCTTTTGTGAGGAACTGCTGTCAGATGGCAGTGTTCAGGTATTGGGATATACAAAATATAAGGAAATGATAAGGCTTTCCGCAAGGGTCGAAAAAGTGCCTGATGATGAGCAGAAAGGCTGGATTGATGTAATTTTTGAGGAACAGCCCTATTTATCAAATGTCTATCCGGACAATACAAGGGAAATCGGCATTGTATTCTGTATCAGAAATGCTGAAATTGAATACTTCAATCTTGGTGTAAATCCAATCTTTCGGGAAAGTTATACCATAGGAAAAGCCGATATAACTGAAAAGGGCTATTATATTTCACAGGACTGTATTGGCTGTGGTAATTGTATGAAAAACTGCCCGCAGAAATGCATTATCTCCGGCAAACCATATCAAATTACGCAGGAACATTGTCTTCATTGTGGAAATTGTTTTGAAAAATGCCCTGTAAAAGCGGTAAAGAAACGGGAAGAATCAGGTGAAATAAAGTAAAAAGAAAGTGGTGGTATTTGATGTCTTTAGGAGTGATGGCAACAAAAGCTATAGAAACCTATTCAGATAAAATTGAACAGCTAAAAGAAAAAATAGAAGATGCGGAGGCGATTATTATCGGTGCGGGGGCTGGTCTTTCCACTTCTGCGGGATTTACTTATAGCGGTGAGCGTTTTAAGCAGCATTTCAGTGATTTCATTGAAAAATACCACTTCCGCAATATGTATGAGGGAGGTTTTTATGCTTTTGATAATTTGGAAGAATATTGGGCATACTGGAGCAGATATATCTTTATCAACCGTTATATGGATGCGCCAAAGCCTGTTTATCAAAACCTGTTTGAACTGGTAAAAGACAAAGATTATTTCGTATTGACAACAAATGTAGACCACTGTTTTCAAAAGGCGGGTTTTGCAAAGGAAAGATTATTCTATACGCAGGGAGATTATGGGCTTTTTCAATGCAAAACTCCCTGCAAACCATACACTTACGAAAACGAGGCATCGGTTAAGCGTATGGTGGAGGAACAAAAGGAAATGCGTATTCCAACCGAACTGATACCGAGATGTCCGATTTGCGGAAAACCAATGGCTATGAACTTGCGGGCGGATACTACTTTTGTGCAGGATGCTGGTTGGGATATTCACGCTGGTTATTATGAAGATTTTCTTGTTGCACATAAGAAAAACAAAATATTATTTTTGGAGTTAGGTGTTGGGTATAATACGCCCGGAATTATAAAATATCCGTTTTGGCAGATGACCGCAAAAAATAAAAATGCTGTATATGTCTGTATCAATCAAGGCGAGTCATCTGTACCAAAAGAAATAAA
>CAZKOR010000341.1:0-3264 GCA_964554405.1 uncultured Bacteroides sp.
CATAGGATTGGTCGGCGTCTCAATGTAAACAGCTTTTGTATTTTCATTAATATAATTTTCTACGTTTTCTTTATAACAGTCAATACTGGAAAATATAATGCCGTTTTTCTCGGATATATTATGAAAAAGCCTGATGCTTCCCCCGTAAAGGTCCGCATCCACAATCAGATGGTCGCCCGGACGAAACATCTCCATCATCAAAGTAATCGCTGCCATCCCTGAAGACATTGCCAGTGCATCTATGCCGTTTTCCAAAGACGCCACTATTTTTTCCAACTGCGCTCTGGTCGGGTTCTGCACCCTGTTATAATCGTATCCGGTACTATTGCCTACACTGGGATGCTCATATGTAGCTGTCTGAAAAATCGGATAACTGATTGCTCCGTAATTGTTACAGCATCCCTCGTCTTCCTCTAAATGCAGACACTTTGTTTCGATTCCTCTTCCCATTATATTTCCTCCTGCTTTTCATCGTATTTTCCCACTATTCCTACTCGTATAGTATGTAATCGATTCTATCATACTATTATCCTGAAAGCAAGCTCTCATTTCTATATTTATCCGTATACCATTTCGGTATGTAGGAACGGAATTTATCGTAGTCATCAAAAGCCATGCGGCATCTTGTTACCATTCCGTCAATTTCTTCCTGTCCGAATTTTTCCGCCCACTTAATGGAATATAAAGAAGCATGCGCAACGTAAACGGCAAGTGTAATCCAAAAATCCTCCGGGATTTTGTCATCAAAATAAGCATCAATCTGCCCAATACAGTACGGAATGCTAAGTTCAATTCCAAAGCTTTCCAATTTATAAAATTCTTCGTAGGGGTCTCCGATTTCCCAACGATTAAAATCAATCACACCGATAGAACCCTTATGTGTATATATCAAATTTCCCGGATGATAATCTCCGTGCATATATACCGGTTCCATTTTCCATATCTTGTCAATGTTTTCCTTTACATATTGAATTGCAATTTCATCACCATCGATTCGGACCTGCGACTCCTCATAGCGTGAAAGCTGTAACATTTTCTTTGCTTTCTTTGTATCTTTTGGTCTGTCATCGGCAACAACTTCTATAGAGTGTATTTTCTTTAATATTTTTCCCGCCTCTCTGCCTAATAGATACTGCTCTCTTTCCGGCAACGCAGGTAAAATTTCTTCCAAATCTTTACCATCAACCCAGGAAAGTAACATATATACACTCTTTCCCTCGTTGCAGATACCAAAATCAATCGGGGCGGACATAGGAAAGCCAAGTTTTGAATACTTTGTTATGATTTCATATTCTTTTTTCTTTGCATCATATTGTTCCATATCAGATACTCTAAGCAGTAAAAGCCTGCCGTCTATCGTTTCGATAAAATATTTGCTGTCACTTGACCATCCTTTTGAAACTTTTTCAACAGATTTCCATTCGGTGCTGTTTTTTATATCTTCAAACATTGCTGCCCTCCTTAAAATATTACTTTTTGAATATCTTTTTCGGCTAATATTTATTCTAATTAAATATTAGCCGAATCTATCCCACACAAATCCTTCACCACTTCTCCGGCAATAATTAATCCCGCCACAGACGGTACAAACGCCACGCTTCCCGGAACAGGCTTTCCTTCCATACACTCTTCCAATGGTCTCATCGGTTCTTCTTCGGAATACACAACCTTTAATTTCTTTACGCCGCGTTTTTTTAATTCTCTTCTCATAACTTTTGCCAGAGGACACATTTTTGTCTTATAAATATCAGCGACTCTGAACTGACTGCCATCTAATTTGTTTCCGGCGCCCATGCAGCTGATAATAGGCACATTTTTTTCCTGTGCTTTCATCACAAGTTCGATTTTCGCAGTAACCGTATCTACTGCATCGACAATGTAATCGTATTCCTCAAAAGGAAATTCATCTGCGTTTTCGGGCAGGAAAAAGCACTCGTGCGTGATGATATCCGCCTCCGGATTAATTTCCAGTATCCGCTCTTTCATCACTTCTGTCTTATATTTTCCTATTGTTTTGTGAGTCGCTATAATCTGGCGGTTTAAGTTTGTCAGGCAGACCTTATCATTATCAATCAAATCAAATGCCCCGACTCCGCTTCGCACAAGGGCTTCACAGACATATCCCCCTACGCCCCCAATTCCGAAAACTGCGACTCTGGACGCGGATAATTTGTTCATCGCCTCTTTTCCAAGCAATAATTCCGTTCTTGAAAATTGTGTTGACATCAGTGTATCTCCTTATATTAGATTTCTCTTCATCATACCATAATCTGAGTGCAGATACCATCAGAAACGTTTTTTAAACTTTTTAAAAAGGAATGATGAATCCAATGGAGCAATCTAATGTTATAATTATGATTATAGCAAGCAGTCTGCTGTTAACTGCCTGTCTGCTTTTGGGTAAAAAATAGCGGTAAATCTGTGTAATAGGTTTACCGCTGTTTTGACGCTATTTTGTTTTGAAGTAGGTGAACTATAAATTATAGTTTTAGCAAATATAGATATGAGTTTCTATCTGGGTATTCATATTCAAAAGGCTGTTGGCTTTTATTTATTCGGACATAGCCCGCCTTTTCAAAAAATCTATGACAGTTCGTGGCTACCGACGGGGTATCAAACATTAACTGTTTCATATCATTCTTTTTTGCATAATCAAGTAAAGTCTTATATAATTCAGTTAAAACGCCACATTTTCTATATTCTTCGTTTACAAAGCCTTTTTTCAGAATACCGTTTCCATTACCTTTGTTCATTAAAGCAAGTGTACCTATAACTGTACTATCTTCTACTGCAAGCCAAAATTCCCCGCCGTCTTTTTCATAATAATTTGGTATATCAAGTAAGTCCGGCTGTTCCTCTAAGGATAAATTTATTTTTGCTTCTTCATTCTGAATATGCAAAATTAAGTCAATAATTTGTTGTTTGTATTTTTCTTGATAGGTTATTATTTTCATGCTCTTACTCCTAAAGTTAAAACTTTATGCATATTTCAGGCTGCAGCATTCCCTCTTACTGAATTGCCGCCTGTGCCGCTACGATACTTTGATGACTTTTACCCCGGGGTAAAAATGTTTACCCCCTTTTACCCCCTGCGGCTGGATTTACCCCACCTAATTCAACATTCGACAAATTGCGCTTTCCGCTTGATTTTGTGCGGAATCGGGTATAGAATGATTTCAGTAGATTGCTCCGCAGCGTTTGACAATTCTGTATAAATCTGCTAAGATATATTTACATAAAGGTACTGCCGATAGACGGCTAGTC
>CAZKOR010000342.1:0-2059 GCA_964554405.1 uncultured Bacteroides sp.
GAGTGCCAGCGCACTCGATTCTGAGAATGCTTCGCATTCTCATTGAAATGATTTATGCTGTGGCATAATTTATTGATAAAAAGAAAGGATGGGTTATTTATATGAAAAAATTCAAAAAAATTGCTATTATTTCATTACAGGGAATCGGCATTGCGTGTACAATTTATATGTTAATCGGCATGATATTTGATTATCTGGACGGGGGTAATTTTGTTTTGAAAAACTGGGCATTTACAAAACAGGCAATTGCTACTATTTTAATCGGTATCGCATATTCGGCTCCCACCGAAATATACAACAACGAAAAACTGCCCTTCGCATTTAAATTTATATTTCATATGGGAATCGGGTGCAGCGTTTATCTGACTACCGCCTTTTATATCGGCTGGATTCCGGTCAGTTTCGGTATTGGTAAATGTATTTTGATTGCTCTGCTGCAACTGTTATTGGCTTTTCTTATCTGGCTTTGTTTCTCATTTCATTACCGGAAGCTTGCCAGAAGTATGAATGAAAAAATAAAGCAAAATGCAGCAAATGATAACAATGCTGATTAAAAATGAAAACGTAGTTTTAAGAAGCGCAGGCTGTTTGGCCTGCGCTTTTAAAATTATTATTTGAATTTTACAGCCGTACCATATGCCATAACTTCTGCCGCTCCCTGCATGACTGCCGCTGATGCGTAACGGATATTTACTACCGCATCCGCTCCCAGCTTCTCGGCATCTTCTACCATACGTTTCGTTGCAATCGCCCTTGCTTCATTCATCATTTCCGTATAGGCTTTCAACTCACCGCCTACCAGCGTTTTTAAGCCCTGCGTTAAATCCTTTCCGAAGTTTTTAGACTGAATGGTACTTCCTTTTACCATTCCAAGCATTTCCAGCTCTTTTCCACTGATATAATCAGTATTGACTAAGATCATCTTTCTCTCCTCCTTAAATTTCTTTTATTCTATATCCAGCTCAGGCGGCACATCTATTTCATCCGAAACATATCTGCCGTTTTTCTTGCGCTGGCGTACGCACTCTGTTAAAAGATATTCTATCTGTCCGTTGACAGAGCGGAAATCATCCTCCGCCCATGCGGCAATCGCATCATATAACTTAGAAGAAAGTCTAAGCGGAACCTGTTTTTTACCTGAATCACCCATACTATACTAATCCTCATGCCTTTCTCTCTATTCCACTCTGCCTGTCGTCCGTTACCTGCGTAAAAATCCGATGATTTTTTTATCTATCGCATGCAGTATAAATGCCGTTACAATTCCTGCCGCATAGACTGCCAGAATAAAGAAAAACCTGTTTTTTACCGGCAGATAGATAATAAATACATTGTGTACCAAATACAGCTCCAGAGCAATTTCTCCCACGAAAGCAAAAATTTTATTTTTGAATTGAATCTTCTGCGTCAATAAAATAACAAAAATGACAAAGCACAAAATAAAGGGCAGCTGCACCGCCAGAGCCTGCATTTTTTCTTTATATCCCGGATAACCATCCCATTCATACCAATATCCCTTTGTCTGTAATGCCAGAATCGTTTTTTTGTAGAAAAAGCAGGTTAGTACTCCAACGATAAGCACTACAAAGGCGTAATATTTTCTGCAAAAAGTCAAAACCGGCTTTTCAAATTTTGCAAATAAAATTCCTATCCAGATAAGCAGTGTAGCGTTGTACCACCATTCACCGTGAAACCATGCTCCGCCGGAAACCGTCTTATTATCATGTCCAAGGAACAGACTTACCGCTATCATGACAATAACGAAAATTCCATAAATGAGACAAGCCGCCCCGTCTTTTTTCACCAGCTTAAAAGTCAGGTAAAACAATACATACAAAAAGAAAATCTCAACAATATACCACATCTGCGTATTCATAAGCGTCCATCCGGTCAGATAGGGAAGCAGTTCTCCCTCCTCAAATTGATACCCGCTTATCGCTGAAACGGCAATGAACACAAAATTACACATATAAAAAGGTACTATGACAGCCGGCAGCCGCTTTTTTAAAAAACCTTTCAAATAATCCGGTTTATTCCGCAGGCTTGTATAAAGTCCATA
>CAZKOR010000342.1:2159-3261 GCA_964554405.1 uncultured Bacteroides sp.
TGCCATCTCCACCATACCGACCGCACCGTCAACAATCATCTTTCTTGCATCAATAATCGCGGATGCCTGCTGTCTTTGCAGCATGACTGCCGCAATCTCCGGCGCATAGGCAAGGTAAGTGATTCGTGCTTCCAGCACTTCAATTCCGGCTTCCTCTACCCTTTTTTGAATCTCATCCCGTATTCTACCTGCAACAACCTCACTCGAACCGCGAAGACTTCCCTCGTCTGCTACGCCGTCACCTGTCGTATCTACATTAGAAGCAACATCATAAGGGTATATCCGCACAATATTTCTAAGGGCGCTGTCACACTGCAAAGATAAAAATTCTTTATAATTGTCTACATTAAATACCGCTTTTGCCGTATCAATAATGCGCCATGTAACCGCGATTCCGATTTCTATCGGATTACCAAGGCAGTCATTGATTTTCTGGCGGCTGTTATTTAACGTCATGACTTTCAGGGAAATCTTTTTACTGACCGCCTGCGCGTTCGCATTCGCCGCCTGATTGGCAATAGCCTGTAAGGAAGAGGCGTCGCTCACATCTCCGCTCTGGCTTAATTTTGTTCTTGCCGCCGGATTGATACTGCTGCAGAAAGGATTGACAAAATAAAAACCGTCTCCCTTTAATGTACCTATATATTTGCCGAACAGTGTGAGTACAAGAGCTTCCTGCGGTTTTAATACTTTCAATCCAAGCAGCAAAATCCATGCCGTACAGATGATTATCATGCAGACAACTTCCAGTACGATACCGCCTATGCCGCCCCCGCCGATTTCAACCGCAACAATGCCTGCAACCGCCAGTATATATATAACTATAACACCAAGCAGCGCTAACATTCCATGTTTTTTTCCTGATAAAATTTTCTCTTCCATAAGATATGCCTCCCTCTTTCGAAATATTCTTGATATCATTATGATATCATATTGAATCATTTTGTCAATCCTATATTCTATTTTATTTTCAAAATAGGTATATTTTTCCCTTTTCTTTTATGAACTTTAATGATATACTAATGCCATGCAGGATTAGTACATCGGTAGTATGTCAGCTTCCCAAGCTGAAGAGGCGGGTCCGACTCCCGTATCCTGCTTT
>CAZKOR010000343.1:0-3256 GCA_964554405.1 uncultured Bacteroides sp.
GGCAGGCAATGGAGGACTATGAAAGCAAAAAATTCATTGCAAAAGCTGACAACATCACGCTTGGGGAACTGCTTGACATTTGGGCTGAGGAAGAATTAAAGGTCGGCACTCTCAGCAATGGTACGGTTGAGAATTATCTCGGTGCTATCCGCTGCATTAGGAAACATCCGATTGCTGACCGCAGACTGAAAACCGTAACAGCGGAACATTTGCAGGCGTTCCTCGATTTACTTACTTTCGGCGGCACTTATCCCGACGGAACAGTAAAGAGAGGCATGAGCAAAGATTATATCCATTCGTTTTCAGCGGTTTTACAGCAGTCATTCCGTTTTGCGGTATTCCCAAAGCAACTGATCACATTCAATCCAATGCAGTACATCAAACTGAAACGCAAAGCTGAAGAAGTGGACTTATTTTCAGAGGAAGATATGGGGCATACAGGAACACAGCCTATTTCCCATGAAGAATACGAAAAGCTGATTGCGTATTTGGAAAAGAAAAATCCCCCTGCGGTTCTGCCGATACAGATAGCCTATTATGCCGGTCTTAGGATTGGCGAAGTATGCGGGCTGACTTGGCAGGACATCAATCTTGAGGAACAGTATCTTACAGTAAAGCGCAGTGTCCGCTATGACGGTGCAAAGCACAAAACGATTATCGGACCGACAAAACGCAAAAAAGTACGGACTGTTGATTTTGGGGATACCCTTACCGCCATTCTGAAAAATGCAAGAAAAGAACATCTTAAAAACCAGATGCAGTACGGAGAACTGTACCACCACAATTACTACAAAGAAGTACATGAAAAAAACAGGGTTTACTATGAGTATTACAGCTTAGAAAATACGCAGGAAGTTCCGGAAGGTTACAACGGAATATCCTTTGTCTGTATAAGACCAGACGGATGCCTTGAAACGCCAAGTACGCTTAGTATCGTATGCCGGACGCTTGCAAAGAAGTTAGACGGATTTGAGGGATTCCATTTCCACCAGTTACGCCACACTTACACAAGCAATCTGCTGTCAAACGGTGCAGCTCCAAAAGACGTGCAGGAACTCTTAGGACACTCTGACGTGAGTACCACAATGAATGTATATGCTCATGCCACAAGGGAAGCAAAACGGACTTCCGCTAGGCTCTTGGATAAAGTGGCAGGCAATGATTAAGTACATTTTACAAAAACTTTCCCTTGTAAAATACCCATAAGGGCAAAAACAAGGGAAAATACATATCATTTCACTATATGAGGCTCTAAAAGCCTTGAAAAATAAGGAAAGTTCAAGAAATTCATCTGCAAATTACGATTTTCCAGCCAGATCAACTGGAACTTTATAATACCTTTGTAAAACAAATAATTCTATTTGTTTCTGTAAAGTTCATAGCTTTATGAAAGCAAAAACTGCCCACATTATCTATTTCGCAATCACTGGCAAACTCTTGACAGCCATTATCCTTTGCCCATGCCTCACAATCCGTCAATAGTTCTTTCGCATATCCTTTATTGCGATACCCCTCTTTGATAAAAATTCCTTCTAAGTAACCCACCGGAGTGGTGTTTGTTCCCTCCACATAATCGTAACGCAGCTGGCACTGCGCAAAACCTATGGGCATATCATCTTCATATTTTAAAAAGAATTGGGATTTACCACTAGAAATAGTTTCTGAAAATTCAGTAATCAGTTCGTTAACAGAATTGTTATCCCACAGCAATACCGCTAAATTGGCGAGTATTTCCAAGTCTTCTTTTCCCGCTTTTCGTATCATAATCATTCCCTCAAATTCTGACTTCCTTATCTATTGTCCAACTGGAATTTCAATTCCATATAATAAACCAGACTTATTGATCCAATAGTCCATAAATTTCTCCACCAATTCAATTTTTCCGATCCGGTAAACCGGATTTCAATCCAAATTCAAATGAAACATTTCTCTACACAGCTTCTTTCCTGAATCTGTTCTGAAAATTTTCTTATATGTATGCTCTATCTCTTGCTTTGAGAGTCCGTCCTCATATAAATTGACAAGAAAATCCGCTTCTACAAGTATTTGATAATCAATGCCGTCAATATCATCATAAGTATGATGATGCGCAATCAGATACTGAACCCGCTCAGAAACTTTTTCCTCAAAATTCAAATCCGCCAAAAGCCTTTTGGCAATAGCAGGACCTTCTTTTTCCTGAAGTTTCCCATTACAGCTGCCGTATTTTTCTTCACAGTAATGAATGCCTATGTCATGTGTTAATGCCGCTGCTTCAAGAATAAACAAGGTGTCTGCATCTATGTTCTCCATTTGAGCAATCAGCTTTGCGTAGCTGTGAACCTTACAGAAATGCTGTATTCTTTTTACATCTCCACTATATAATCTAATCATTTCAAAATGCAGTTTATTTATCATGTCAATGCTCCTTTCAAAATTTTATAATCCGGAATTTATATCGCGTTCCAGATAAAACAAAAGGCAAACACACATCCCCATGCATTACCTGTCTTTTTCTTTACTATTAACATTCCGTAAATTGCAATAAAAGTGGTAACGATCTCAACTATTCCCCAAAAGGAAGTGCTGAACGGATGAAACAGAAGACAAAATATTGCGCAAGTAATGGCTCCATAATCTATCCATTCATTTTTTGAAGGGTACCTCTGGTTGATCTTGTCACAAATTACTGCATAGTTGAACCCCTCAAAAAATCCCCATACAACTATAATGATTGCCATTCCTAATATCGAAATTGGGAAACCGCTTGCCATAACATCATTTGCTATCAAAATCCCCAAAGGCTGATAACCATTGAATTGTCCTGAAATAAATATATAGCAGATATAGGGAAGAAAACATAATATCGTCCCCAGTATTGCTTTAATAATGTTATTTTTTGTCAATCCATATTGAATAAATGATTCTTTTCGCAAAATGCAAACAATAGTAATCCCCAGTCCGGCTATTCCAAATTGTACACCAGCATTAAATAATAGCCGCAAAATAACCGGAATACTGCTATCTTTGACAATACCCATCATTTCATTTCCCATTGTTGCATAGCAAAAGAAAACTCCCACAGTAACCAATGCAATGATCCAGATATCTGTATCTAGTCTTTTCTGTTCTGCTGAAATCTGTTTCTTAGCCATATCAATCTCCTCACTTAGATTTTTCTTGTGCTATATCCTTTTCCCACATATTAGGAACCCTCATAAGGGCAAATAAGCAAAAATACCTTGTAACATACAAGAAAAACTTGTTTAACAAGTTT
>CAZKOR010000344.1:0-797 GCA_964554405.1 uncultured Bacteroides sp.
GACGATGTCAATGGAAGTTAATCCTCGTAAGGAGTTCGACGCTTTACCGTGATAGCGGTTACTCCAGTAGATGAGCAAGTCGTAAAAAATACAAGCAGCAATAATCAGCATACCACCCAGAAAAAGTCTGCCGATGGTTTTGCTGGATTTTAAATTCATAATCTCTACAATGATAAAAAGCGTAAGTCCGCATATGATGAGCAGCTGCATATATTTTAAGGTTGCAGCACAATGTACGGTGTCTGTGGCATGCAGTGCAATTAAGCATGTGGTGACTGCCGCTTGAATCGTCAGGTAAACCCAGTAAATGACATGAAAAAACTTCTGTTTCAGATTCCGGACATCCGGCCACAGATAAATAGCCAGCGGAATAGGAGCCAGATAAAGTGTCAGGTATTCCAATAAAGAAATGGAATACAGAGGGATAGAAAATACCATAATGACATTATAATAGCATAATGTCCATAGTCCCATGAGCATGGAAAAAAGCGAGACACAAAATACTCTGATATATTTAAAGGAAAATGCCAGAGCAAATATGGTAATGATATTGGTCACAAGTCCGAAAATGGTTAAAAAGCAGCCTGTAAACATGGGTATCCGGTTTTCCGTCATGAGAATCCGATAGGCATTTTTCCATTCATAGAGACGGATGGAGTCAAATCTGGAAAAAGCGGCATTTTCGGACAGATATAAGTGTATCGTCAAAGTTTTACCCTGATATTCATTGGGTAAATCAATAAACTGAACGCCGCTGCCGACAGTTTTGTTCTGTGCCATTCTTTCATAACCGTATT
>CAZKOR010000344.1:807-3206 GCA_964554405.1 uncultured Bacteroides sp.
GAACTGCCCCCCGTCGATATACATTTTTACTGCTGACTGTCTGATATGGAAACGCAGCGTTCCTTCCGTAAGGTCTAGTTTTTCCGGGAGAATCCGCTGCATGGTGATCTCATCCCCTTTATTTACCGCATCAAAAGTAAAATCCGTAAGAGAAACATCTTGATAAGTTTCGCCGCGTACCGTGATATCCCACGAATCGTCTAAGGAGATATAGTCGGAAGTCAATGATAGATCCTGTGCGAACAGCTTATCAATCTGCGGCAGCCAGAAGGCTGTACTGAGCAGTGCATATATGAGCCATATCGCTCTTAAAATTGTTGTTTTGGTAATTTTGTTTTGCATTTTCATATAGACAGCGCTTCTTTCTGTAACAATTATTGATTTGTATTTGTAAGGGACTGCATCATCCGCAGGGCTGATTTTGCCATTTCACTATCGGGAAACTGTGCAAGTGTTTTCTCATAATATTCTATGGCGAGCGCGCCTTCCCCTATCTGCGTATAACAAAAAGCAGTATTTAATAAAGCCATTTCCGTATAAGAAATTCTGCTTGAGGAAAGGAGTACAATGTAGCGGTATTTATCAATCCATGCGTGTCTGGTAAAAAAATCATAACTTTTTTGAAATTCTGAAATTGCTTGTGCATACTGTCCGGCTTTGAAAAATTTCATGCCTTTTCGGTGGTTTCTCGGTATACTTCGCAGTGCGAGGATGATAAACATATAAAGGGCGATTATCAAATAACTGGCAATCGCCGGCGGTACTATGCGGCCGACTAAATATACTAAGAGAATGAAAAGAATGAAATTCGGGATAAGTGATATCCACGCAATCTGGTGTACTACGGGTTTGTTGGATGACATGTGTATTCCCTTCTGTATGAAAAATGTACGCAAATTTCTGTGTAGTATGTACTTGTTGTAGATAATTTTATCATATCTTTGTTAGCTTTCATAGGGAAAATGTTATGAAAAACTTGGAGAAACTAAAAAAATGTATTGACTTTTTGGCGGCTTGATAGTATCATATTACTTGCGTTGTGAACGTAAGCGGAAGTGTCGGAACTGGCAGACGAGCAAGACTAAGGATCTTGTGATGGTTACATCGTGTGGGTTCAAGTCCCATCTTCCGCAGTGGTAAAAAGGAAACTTTGGGGATGCTAAAGTTTCCTTTTTTGTTTAAAAATTGATTTTCCATATATTTCATTCTTTCGTTAACCTGAAACAGTTTACACGCCACAAAATTGCTTGCTACGTATGTTTCTTCCCCCTTACCTGTTGCTTCTGCAACAAGAGCGTTTCCGGCTGATTTTGCATAATTTTATCCCTCTTTAATAATTTATATTTGATTGTTAATTGATTGTTTCTTTTGGTATATAATGAAAAGAAAAGAGGAGAAATCTTATGCAGTATAAGATATTGATCATTGATGATGACAGAGAGCTTCTTAAAATGCTGAGAAGATACTTTGAAATAAAAAGGTACGAAGTAATCACGGCAGAGAATGGTGTTGAGGGATTGAATAAAGTAATGCAGCGGCCGGATATCATATTATTGGATATTAATATGCCGAAAATTGACGGAATAGAAGTATGCCGCAGAATACGGGATAAAATAGCTTGTCCCGTTTTATTTTTGACAGCGCGGGTAGAGGAACAGGACATCGTGAATGGGCTTTCCTCAGGCGGAGATGATTATATTTTAAAGCCGTTTAGTTTGAAAGAGCTTGATGCAAGGATTACGGCACACTTGAAACGGGAGGAACGGCGTAAAAACAGGACAGATTGTTATTTTCAGGGAGAATTATCAATTGATTATGGGGCAAAGACTGTGCAGATTCACGAAACTTATTTGGAACTGACAAAATTGGAATATGCAATCATTGAATTTATGTCCATGAACCCGGGAATGGTTTTTGATAAAGAAAGGATTTATGAGAAGGTATGTGGATTAGATGCAGAGGGCGACAGCAGAGTGATTACTGAGCTAATCCGCAGAATCAGAAATAAGTTTCAAAAATATACGAAGACAGAATACATTGAAACCGTATGGGGGATGGGATACCGATGGATAAAATAAGAAATCTTTCCGTGAGAAAAACAATTCTTCTATATATGACAGTTGCTTTACTTTGCAGTTTCCTCCTTTCGGCTGCCATTGTCAGAACTGCCTCACGGGTACAAATGCATGTCTGGTGGAATTATGTGGATGAAGAAGCATATTTTAAAACAGTAGAAAGCAAAGGGCCTTATTCTGTAGCAGATATTCCGAGACCAGGTATCTATGAGATGACATCGTCAGACCATTTCGTGTCAGAACTTTGTGATTTTTTACAGACTTATACGATATTGATTCTGTCTATGGCAGGAAGCTGTGCGGCAGTTTTTCTTTTTTACCGGA
>CAZKOR010000345.1:0-3154 GCA_964554405.1 uncultured Bacteroides sp.
AAATTTTGGAGATATACTTTATTATTTAGCGCTGCTGAATTACGTTCTTCAAATTGAGCAAAGTGATTTTGCCATTGCAATCATCAATGCATCTGAGATTATACCAATCCTATTTTCGTTTCTGCTTGGATATTTTGCGGATCAAAATCAAAAACGTGTGGCAGCTATCATAAAAACATTGGTCGTCAGAATAGCTGCATATCTGTTCGTTGCTGTCATAATGGGATTTACCCCGAGTCTTTTGATTGTAGCGGTGGTCAGTTTTGCTAATTTTATTTCTGATTTAGCCGGTCAATATGAGAATAGTTTATATTATCCAATCAGCAATCAACTCATTCAGGCTGAAGTGCGGGAAGAGGTTATGGCTTTCCGGAACTCCCTTACAATGAGCCTGAACATTCTTTTTAAAGCGGTTGGGGGCGTACTGATCTGTTATATATCATTCCGCCATCTGGCAATAATTAATGCTTTTACCTTTGCGGTAAGCATGATGATTGTGGTTTGCTCAAAAGCGGAAATGCAGAAGTATTGTCAAAACGAGGAGAGCCGGGCGCCAAAGGAAAAGCAATCGATGAACCGACTTTTTCGTCAGCTAAAGAAAGAATTAGTTGAGGCAGTTAAACTCCTCCGGAAGATACCCGGAATTAAGGAAACTTTGGCGGCTATTCCCGTAATAAATGCGGGTCTTGCGGTGGTAACGCCGATTGTGGTATTACATATGACTGAGAATCCGGCTTTTTGTGTGATTAGTGCCGAAATCACCATAGCCCTTGTGGCAATATGTGAAACGGCTGGGAGGATAGCGGGGAGTACATTAACGATTTTTACATTTAAAAAGATAAAACTGATTGATGCACTCAAAATTACACTGGTATTTATCATCATCCTGTTTTCAGGAATTATTGTGCAAAATATCTATATCGTTTTGGCAGCCTTATTTATAGAAGGTATATGGACCGGATGTGTCGATCCCAAAATGGGAGCGTTAATTTTTAATAATCTTGACAAAACTAAGCTGGCAACGGCGTTCGGAGGCATGACAACTTATTTTCAGTTGGGAGATATCGTATCCAAAATGTTTTTTTCTATCTTGGTAATGTGCTTTAACACAAAGACGATTGCAGGAATTTACATATTAATCACGGTTCTCTTCTTAGGATATATCATATTTCAGGACGGGGATTGGGATTTTGGAGGAAAAAACAATGAATCTTATGATAAAAAGGCTCATAAGTGTATGTAGTGTTGTGATTTTGTTATTGGGAATCTACGGCTGCGCGCAAACAGTCGAAGAGACTTCGGCTGCGGAGACGGAAACCGTGGGTGAAGAAGAAATTGAATACGATTACTTCAATACATATCTCCCCATTCTGGAAGAATATGAGAGGGCTTGGGAGGACGAAACCTATACCATAGAGGAATTGCAAAATGTAGCCGGAGTTTTTATCACTCTGGCAGATGCTAAGTTTCGCCTCGGAACGAAGGAAAAGGATTATAAATTGTATTACAGCATGTCAGATTTGAAGGGAGACGGAATAGAAGAATTGATTATAGGAATTCGAGGCGAAGATGGGATTGCACCGTGTTTCCTTTATACCGGAGAAGGAGAGCGAATTCATATAACCAATAGCCGTACAAGAGCCGATTTAGTGGAAAAACCGACAATTCTGTATGAAAACGGGATAATTGAATCGATTGAATGCGTTAAATACGGAATGTGCCGGTATAATTTTTATCAACTGAATAATTTATATACATTGGTAAAGATAGAGAGGATGGAATTAGTCGATTGCTATTTCTATATTGAAGATTCGGAGAATGGAGCCCGATACTATAAAGGGGACATATCAAACCCTGTTACGGAAGAAGAGTTTTGGAATGAAATCAATGAATACGAATCAATGCCGCAGATCAAGTTGGATTGGCACGAATTGGAGGGTTTTTGGGAGTCGGATGAAGATAATCCGGAGACAACTGCAACTATAATTGAGGAAGAGCACAGGCAGAGTGAGAAAGCGGAAGATTCGGAATCTAAAAAAGATGAAACTGTAACGGTTGTGGTGAAAGAGACTTTTTATGAGTCCGATGGCAGCATGGATTATTGTTATGAGTATGAATATGACAGTGCGGGTAATAAGGTGAAGTGTACTCCTTATCACTCCGATGGCACCAATGGTTATTGGAATGAATATGAATATGACAGTGCGGGTAATATGGTGAAGGATATCCAGTATCTTGATAATGACAGAGTCGCTCGTTGGAGTGAGTGGAAATATGACAACATGGGTAATAAAGTGATGTGGATTAATTATAAATCCGATGGCAGTATTGAAGATGGGTATGGGTATGAATATGACAGCGCGGGAAATAAGGTGAAAAGTATCAGTTTTGGACCCAATGTCAGAGTAGATTATTGGGAAGAGTATGAATATGACAGCGCAGGAAGGAAAGTGATGTATATCAGATATTTTTCCAACGGTACAGTTCCTCATTGGGAAGAGTATGAATATGATGACACAGGGAAATTGATAAATGAGACTAGGTATAACGATAGTATCAATTTTTATTGGACAGAGTATGAATATGACAGCGCAGGAAATCGCACGAAGTCTGTTACATATAGAAAAAGCGATGGAACTGTCTACGGTGAGAATGAATATGACAGCGCAGGAAACATAACGAAGGATATCAGATATGATGCGGATGGCAGTATCAGCTATATATTTGAGGGTGAATACAGCAAGGATTATTGGGAAGAGTATGAATATGACAGCGCAGGAAACATGACGAAGAAGATAGAATATAAACCGTATGGCAGGTATGAGTATGAATACATAACGATTACCCCGCAATAGGAAGCAACGGAGAGACTATAGAAATTAAAATAGGCGGGCAGAAAGAACCACTTATATATTAGTAACAGAAATATCCCCTTGCGTCAGGGGTTGCTTGTGACGCTGCGTCATGAGCTATTCTTGGCATGAAGGAGGTGAAAAGCTATGTCAAAATACACGACAGGAGAGATTGCAAAACTCTGCGGTGTGACGGTCAGAACAGTGCAGTATTATGATACCCGCGGCATCCTTGTTCCCACGGAACTGACGGAAGGTGGCAGACGGCTGTACTCGGAAGATGACCTGAAGCGCATGAGGAT
>CAZKOR010000346.1:0-3151 GCA_964554405.1 uncultured Bacteroides sp.
CCAAGCGGTAATCTGCATTTTCCTGATTTTCAATCGTGCAGCCAACCGTAACATTTTCGTACCCATCTTTCCAATCGTGCGGAATACAATCCAAAAATCTTTCAATCCGCTTTGTTAGAAAAAGAAAATGTAAGTCGGAGCGTTCCCGTATCATTTCCCAACATTCAGTACGCCACTTATCAGCGTCCTCTATTAAGAAATCTGATGAAAAGCACACATAAACCGTTTGACCGGATTTCATTTTATAAGCCCCATTTTTTGTTTTTTCAATAGGGGCGTAAAATTTTTCTGTTTTCGTAACAATGTTTGTATCAATACCTTTTTTATAATCCCCTTTATGTATATAGCAATATTTACAGCCTGTGCTGTATCTATGACAACCACGCCAAGGGTTCCATGTTCCCATAAATATACCTCTCATTTTAACTTCATCGCATAACAAATCTATCAGTATAATTATATACGGTTAGCCAAACAAAATCAAAGTTCCATTTTCTACAGTAGATGTGGTTAAAAAGCTGTATTTATGTCTGGGTGTGTGCTAAAATGTGATGTAAAACTGAAAGGATCATAAATATGTCGAGACAAATACGTACTTCTGCAAAAGCAGTTATCATTCAAAATGGTAAATTACTTGCAATAAAATTAAATGACGGCAAAGAGGAATGGTATATTTTGCCCGGCGGCGGTCAAAGTGGAGAGGAAATACTTCCTCAGACTGTGGAACGAGAAGTAAGAGAAGAAGCAGGAATAGAGGTTAAATGCAAAGATTTACTTTTTGTTATCGAGGGGGTTCACGGTGAGAGTTTTCATAGAATTGATTTAGTATTTTTATGTGATTACCTGGGAAAAGCAAAAAATGCAACACTTCATAACGATACTAATCAAATTGGATTTGATTGGTTAGATCTGTCGGTATTAAATAGATTACCGTTATTCCCGTCAAAACTTCGCCGCCCGATAATGAACTTTTACGAGGGAAAAGAATATACAAAGTACCTTGGAAATGAAGAGGTAGGTGATCTGGAATGTTTAGAATAGATGATTATATATTCCTATGCCTAGCTTACTTTTTGATTGCTATGGCGGTAAACTCTCCCGGTAATTTGTTATTTGTCCATGCAGGATGTTCATCAAATTTTTCTAAACAAAAGCCGCTTTTTATTATAGAATTTATTATCTCACTAATTGTGTATTTCCGATAACTGCATTTGGGCATTTTCTTGCGAATATCATCTTCAAAGAAACGTGCATGAGCCATTTCACCTTCAAAAATATCTGTTGAAAAGTAACCTATAGCAGGCTGCTCAAAATTTAATATATCTGATATTTTTGTAAATGGATGAAAATCACTGCATATCAGCTTTCCACCTTTTTTCAGTAAAGAAAACATCATCTGCATAAATTCATCAATATCATGAAAATAATGTAAAATACCACCTTCCATAAACGCTACATCAAAATAATTATTATATTTTTCTACGTCAATTTCTAATATATCGCATACTTCAAAATCAATGTTCACATTCGCAGCTTCTGCAACTTCAAGAGCATATCTTTTGTTATCTTCTGAAATATCAAATATTGTTACCTTTGCACCTAATAGAGCCAAGGGTATTGCTTTTTTACCGCAAGAACCGCATATATTAGCTACCTTAATACTATCATAAGTATCAAAATATTCAGAATATCTCTTTAACATTCCAATAGGATTATCAATATCCTGTTTCGCCCTCTCAGATGGTGTTCCAGATGTATTCACCCAAAACTCATACGCATTATATTCCCATGCTTTCTTGTTCTGCATACTATAATCTTTCATCTAATCCTCCAATAACTTCAAATTAAACAAAATTGATCTTATTAAAAATAACCGTTTGTTCTTTCATAGATATTTTCCCCACATGATAGCCGTATTCTGTAAGTTCCTTTTTGTATTTTAGAAAGGAGTGGTCTATTGGTATCCCTGCAATATTCTGTATTTCTTCAAATGTTAATTGAAAAGATTGACTTCCGTTACTCTTCACATATTCCCATAAAGAATTATATTTGCTCATTGTGCTTTACCTCCTTTCAAATTCAAATGATATTTTTAACGCACTGTTGAAACAAACCGGAATTTATTGCTCTGTTTGTTCGGTCATAATTCCCCAACGAATTCCAAACTTATCAACAAAAACAACCCGGCAGGAACTGTATGGCGTGGCTTCCAGTTGATATATTGTCTTACTTCCTTCTTTCATGATTTCATAGGCTCTTTGCACTTCTTCTTTTGTATCATACATAACAGTGAGAAAATTTGAATAGCACGTTTGAAATTCAATATCCACATGGTCGCTCATAATGATTCTTTGATTGCCCAGGACAAGTTCCGAATGGTATATATATTCTTTTTGATTTTCCTTAAGCAACGGATTATATTCGGGATCATCCGCTTCTCTATATGTGATCAGACAACTGATCTTTCCATTAAATGCCTTTTCATACAGTTGAATCGCTTCTCGGCAATTCCCTCCAAAATTCAGTGTAGGTACGATCTGCATTTTTGATCTCCTTTCGTAAATTCAAAATTATCTTATTATATATATCTGCGATTTATGATCGTCATTCGCCGCTTGCCGAATAAGTATACTTATTCTTCTTGCTAATGCTTATTCTATCATTCTACTTTATAAAGAGTAATCGCACAATACAAAATGGCTTTTCTCATCTGAAGTAACATTGACAAAATTTTAAATTCATTGTATGCTTTACGAAAGCATTACCAAAGGCTATGAAGAGAAGAGTAGGTAGTTAGATATGTTACAGAGAGTCTGATCAGATGAGAACAGATACAGAAGGAACTACTGAAAATGGTCTCGGAGCTGCGTACCGAAGCTATTATGCCAAGGCTACGACGGGTGCACCCGTTACAGTGATAGACTATCGATGAATCATTTCTCATCCGTAGTTGATAAGGCTTATATCGTGAGGTATAGGTGAATTTAGGGTGGTAACACGAAGCATTTGCTCTCGTCCCTGAAAAAGAAATTTTTCAGAGAGGAGGGCTTTTTTATTGCAGGAAATGGAATGACCTATAAGGTCACAAAAAACTAAGTTATCACTATAAATCAAGAAATGAGGTATGTAAGATGAGAAATATTTTAATTGG
>CAZKOR010000347.1:0-3116 GCA_964554405.1 uncultured Bacteroides sp.
GGAATCGTATAATTAATCGTCACAACATCATTTCCCCACCGGATTATCGTCTCTACTGTATATCCTTCCGATTCTATCTCCTCTATGAGATTCGTTCCGCTCATTTCCTCAAATTCTTTCACGGAAATAACCTCTCCCTCATACGCTTCAATTTGGTCATTGATATAATTATAATGATAAAAATATGGTTTCCACGTATGTCCCGACCACAAATCATCAACCGTATCATATTCATTATCGTACTCATCCACCCAGACTTCAAAATCATTCCCTCCGCGGTATACCACCTGCTTGCTTTGAAACAAATCGCTTTCTTCTACCGGCTTCGCGTCTCTTACTGTCCATAATTCACTTTCATTCGCCGTAAAAACGAGATCTGTATAAAAAAACAGATACTTCCTGCCCGGATGAAAATCCATTTTTCCGTCTATCATACGGTAAGGGTATAAGTTATCCCGCACAAGCATACAGCAGTCTGCTCCCGCAAAATAGAGCGCGCCTTTATATTTCACCGCTCCATATTCCTCATAACTATCCCCGCAAATCATAAATACTTCATACTTGCCATCTCTGTCATAATCATCATAATCCAGTAATAAAATATCGCTCTCCTGCACACCCGCCGCAATAAGCACATTTAGTTTCAGCACCTCCTCCTGCGTCAGAATCAGATTTTCCAATTCTTCCGTCAAAACACTCTGCATATCACCCTCTGACAGTGTCCGGCACATAGCATAATCAATCTCTTTGTATCCGCCTTCATACCATTTTTCATATACATTCTGATATTGTTCCCTTGATACCTCTTTCCCGTCTACCATATATGTATAATGTACTTCTTCTTTCTCCACCGTATACTCGCACACTTCGCTCCAGCTTTGCAAAAGTGTTTCCTTACTTCCCTCTATCTGATACACCGCAGAATATATGTTACCGAATGCATCATAATCATGAAATGCGATTCCTTCCTTTTCCCGATAGTGCAGGGTGCCGTACTGCCCGTATTCTCCAACGGGAATTACCTCCCCTTCTTCAAAAGTATAAACGCAACCGCCGCATGCGTGCGCATACCCTTCTATCATGACAAGTTCCGGAACATTGTCACCATCCAGATAAATTAATGCAAAGGCGGGAACTTCCTTACTGTCTCCCCTCTGAGGTACATATTCTGCCAAAAACGCCCCGTATCCCTCCAAAACTTTCGACTGTTCCGCCACCATTTCCGCAAGCTGCGGAGAGCCTTTCCGTAAAAGAAGGGCATTTAGGGCTTCGTCAAGCAAATCCGTAATTTCCGATTCCTGAACGGCAAAAGCATCATCATATCTGATTAGTGTATATTCGTATGCATCATACAATTCTTCATATTTTATATTAACTGCTTCTTCCGCAGCGCTCACGCCGTCTATTTCATATGTTTTGGGACTTCCATCAAAAGGCTCATAGCTTCTTATCGAACAGACAAGCTTCGCCTCTCCGTCTTCCATCCGGTAAAAATCCGAGACACCTTCACCCATCCCTGACCAACCGCTGTAAATCATCCCGCCCCGTTCCACATACTGCATACTGCCTATAGAGCCGAATTCGCCTAATTCTATTACCGATTCCTGATAATATGTATAAACTTTTACCCCCGCCGGATGGTTGTAATCTTCTATTAATAACAATTCGGGAACATTATCATCATCTATAAAAGCCAGCGTAATTCTCGCCCATTGTACATATTTACTTTCTTTCACATACGATTCTAAGAACCGCTGATATGCTTCCATATAAGAACGTCCGATCCATGCAGTCTCTTCTGCTGATTCTTCTTTTTCAGCATCTTCCGCTGCTTGTTCTGTCTCATTCTCACTTCCGGCATTTTCCGCTGCCTGTTCTGCGTCTTTTGCGCCTGCGCCGTCATCCAACGCGGACTCTGCCACCGCCTCCTGCTGTGTTTCCTGTGGGGAAGTGTCCGTATTTTCATTATCCACACCGCATCCGCTAAATAGCAAGCAGATACTTATGACAAATCCTAACATCCGTCTTTTTTTCATATAATGAAATCTCCCCCCGGTATGTGTATTCAACATTTTATAGTCTTCCAGTGATGCGTTGAATTGTTCGACTTCATTATTTTAGCACAAGTACCCATACATCTCCATTAAAAATTATTCAAACACACTCCGACATAACCAAAGCAGTATAGAATCCGCAGGCATCTTTAAAGCTGCGCGGATTAAAACCGCACTTTTTATAAATCCTGTCGAGCTGATACTGTATCGTATTTTTATGCATATAAAGTTGCTCACATGTCCGGGCGAGGGACATCTCTTCCTTATAGTAAATTCTTAGTAAATGAATATCCTTGTCAGACAAATCCCCCAAAAACTTATTGATATAAAGCTCTTTTATCTCATCATCCGCATTGGCACAAACCATCTCCAGTCCAAGTGCCGCATAATACGCTACGCACCCTCTTTGCAGTGTCTTTACTGCCACCCTGGCTTCATCATAAGACTGATATTGTTCATACAGCCCATGAACCGCTCCGACAGCAACCCGCAGTATTTTGTCATTTTCCTCCGCAAGCTTTTCCAATATGTAAGAATATTTCGTAAGCTCCTGTTGCTCTATGATTAAAATATACTCATTTGGATAGCTGAATGTATACAGTTCCGAACGCATGAACTGAAATGCGCGGAATATCATATTTTCTATCAGATTCAAATTGTTAGTATGATATCGATTGTCTAACTTCACCAGAACAAGCTGATACAGCGCCGCTTCATTAATCTCCTTTTCTTTCATATACTCTGTCACATGTCTGTTTAGGGCTTTATCCTCATCTATCAGGCTCCTGATTATGTAGTTTATCCGATTCTTCCTGCTATTATTTTGATAATCAAATTCCTGTTCTCTGAGCAGCAGTATCGTAATTTTCTGCGCGAGATACGCATATTTTCTAACTTCATCCGGTATCCCACTGATGCCGATGACCGCAATCAGCTCCCCGTTATAGATTATCGGTATATTAACTCCGGCATGTGTCCCGAAAAAAGTATCATCATCCTCTACTTCGATTGTCTCTCCTGTCAATGCAACCTGTTTGCCGATTTCATGAAACTTTCCAATCC
>CAZKOR010000348.1:0-3116 GCA_964554405.1 uncultured Bacteroides sp.
ACGATACGGAATTTGCCTTTAGCGTGGCTAAATCCACATGGGAGGTGCACGAGACCTCAACCAGTACTTTCTGCCCGAATTCATAAGCATATTCTAAAGCTTCTCGTAATTCCTCCCTGTTTTTCGCAATTTTAATTCCAACGCTGGAACCCAGATTGACAGGTTTTACAATAACAGGATATGCCACTTTGTTTTCCACTTTACCGTATGCGCTCTCTTCATCCTCCTGATATTCCTTAACATGCAGCGTTACACAATTAAGTACCGGAATATCATTATCTTTCAGTACCGCTTTCATGACATATTTATCCATTGAAACTGCCGCAGGAATTACGTCGCATCCCACTAACGGCACATTATAATGACGTAAAAAGCCCTGTATCGAGCCATCCTCTACATTAGCGCCATGCACGACTGGGAATGCCACATCAATATAATCCACTGCGGAACTTCCGAATTTCTTCTCCGGATATTGCACCAGATTCAGTTTCCCCTGCTCGCAAATACAAAAGATTCTAATACTCTTTTTTAATAACGCCGGAATATTTTTATAATTCTCAATCTTACCTATCGCTTCCCCGGTATACATTTCGTTTTCTTTTGTAATATAAATAGGAACCGTATCATATTTATCCCTGTCAAATGCATTCAATGCCTGAATGCCTGAAATGACGGAAACCTCATGTTCCACACTTTTTCCTCCAAAAAAAACACCTACTTTAATTTTCATAATAATTATTACGCCTTCCTCTCAATTATTTGCGATGTTTGGGCCGCAGGCTCAATACTCGCAAGACAAACAAGTTCGCGTGTGAAAAATTTATTTTTCACACTTTACATATAGTTATCCGGTAAATCATTCTCAATCAAAACAACTTTCTGTTTCTCGCCGGGTATTGCATTCACCATTTGAAATGCTTCCTGAAGCGTATCTACTACAATCATTCTCTGCTTTGCAAAACCGGATTCGAGCAGGCCAATCTGTATCGGTTTCGTCTGCTCTTTTCCGACCAATACCGCATAATCGCACTTATCATGCGCATATATTCCTATCTCTTTATTTTCCTCATACTGACGCTCGCCGAGTTCCACCATGCCGGGGGTCATTAAAATTCTGAGGTCTTCAAACATCGCCAATGTGTCCAGCGCCGCCTTAAATCCACTCTTATTAGAATTATAGGCATCATCGAGTATCGTCCGGTTCCCCTGTTTAATCAACTGCAGTCTGTGCGGAACACTTTCTAACTGCTTCACCGGGAAAATCAGCTTTTCCATCGGTATGCCAAGTGTATTGGCAACCGCAATAGCTCCCGCAATATTCTGTACATTATGGTTGCCGACCAGTTTCGTATGGAACTCATATTCCACACCTTGTTTGTCTTTCATTTTAAAAACAGAGCCATCTCTGGACACCGCAATATCATATGCTGAATAATCTATATTATCTCCGGATGTGCCGTAACTGACAACCGTTTTTTCTATCTTTTTATCCCGAATATAGGAATTATCATAATTTAAAAATACTTTTCCGTCTGCCGGAACCGCATCAGCCAGTTCAAATTTCGTGCTTATTACATTCTCAATTGTATGAAAGCTCTGCAAATGCTGTGGTCCTATCGAAGTAATGATACCGTACTTTGGATGCACTAAATCGCAGATTTCTTTAATATCTCCTACTTCTCTTGCTCCCATCTCGCAAATAAAAACTTCATGAAAAGATTTCATATGTTCTCTAATAGTTCTAACAACGCCCAGTGTCGTATTATAATTACCGGGCGTATGCAAAACGCTGAACTGACTGGAAAGCAGTTTGCTAAGGAAATATTTGACACTGGTCTTTCCGTAACTTCCCGTAACGCCGATTACCGTCAAATCCGGCATTTCTCTCAAAATCCTTGCCGCATCATTAATATAATATCTGTCAATTGCCTGCTCTATCGGATGATTGATAAAATTCACCAGCAGAACCAAAATCGGAATCAACACAAACAATAGCAACAAAACCAAGCTGCATACACCAACAGTATTTTTTCTGCCGATAAAAGAACACAAAATACCAATGATAAACAAGATGCTTGTCGTTATCAGCATTCTCTTTACCCTTGCTGTATAGACAAGAGGTTTTTTCGCCTTACGCGGTTTATTTACTAAAATCGTCATCAAGTTCATCAAGCAGGCCGCAATCAGACACCCCTGTCCGCCGATAGCAAGTAATGGCAGAGAAATCAGACCATAAAGCGTCTTTCCAAGCAGTCTTCCGATATTTCCCGTTACTGCAAGCCACTCCCTGTATTCTCTCAGCTTGTAGGAATTTTGCTGAAACATATGCATAATATAGATTTCAAAACAAACTGCTCCGGGTATATATGTGACAAACCAGATAATCCATAAAAAGAGAGTCATAAATGAACTTTAATTCCTTTCAAAAAAATTCTGTAGCGCGCCGTGCACTTTTGCAGGCTGTTCCAAAAAGGAATAATGCCCTGCTCCCTCACATACAACAAGCCCTGCATCCTCTATCAGGCTCTCCATTGTTCTGGCGTCCGCAATCGGCGTTGCCGTATCTGCATCCCCCCAGATAAGAAGCGTTGGGCATTTTATTTGCGAAATAAGCGGCTCTAAATCCTCGTTGACAACTTTGACCAACGTAGCCCTCATTGTCGGCGTTGCATTATTATAATCCGCAGAACCTCTTTTTTTCCTCATATCCTCTACTGCATCAGGATAAAGGAAATGCAGTACCTTTGTACTCATAATGCTCCGCGCCATTTTATAAAGCCGGAGACTTACTTTTTGTTTCCATGTTTTTTTCGGCATAATACCTGCGCTGTCAATCAGAACAGCTTTGCGGATTGTATAAGGCAGATTTTTCCTTGCATTCATTTTAAACAAAACTCTGCCGCCAAAAGAATGCACCAGAACACTGAACTCTTTTAATTGCAGACTGTCAATGAATTTCATCACAAAATCCACATAGTCATCTACACACCATGCCGTCTGCGGTTCCGGTGTTTTTCCGAATCCCGGCATATCCGGTGCAATGACTCTGTGATTCGGAGAAAGCGTCTTAATAATACCATCGAATAATGTAATATTAGACCCCCATCCATGCAATA
>CAZKOR010000349.1:0-1326 GCA_964554405.1 uncultured Bacteroides sp.
GCTTATTGGTATAGTTGTTTACACGGCATCATTTTCAAAGTAGGAAAATATGATACGCAGCACATTGATTGCCATTTGTTTGCGTTCTAGTGGCTGACGGTTTATGATTTGTTTGAATTGATTCATGATATTGGAATCATTATCGGATACAGAATCGGACAGCAGGTAATCAACAGTTACGCCAAGTCTGTTAACGAGTCTGACAAGTGTATCTAAAGTGAGGCTCCGTTCTCCACGTTCTATAGCCCCCATATAGGTATCTGAAATATTAATGTCCTCCGCAAGCTGTGCTTGTGTCAGATTTAACCGTTGACGTTCTTCCCGGATTCTTTGCCCCAATCTCTTATAGTCCATGTAATCACCCCGTGTTTATTTTACAGAGAAAAGATAAAGATAAGAAACATCTGATAGGGGGTATTGAGATTGACTATAAGGGGTGTATATGATATGTTTATATGAAGTGAATACATGTCGCTTGGGGCAGAGGAGAACTAAAGATATGATAACAAGATTGAAAAGGTATCTGATATTCGGATTACAATATTTTCTATGGGAAAAACCGAGAGGATTAGATTTTACCATGCGTGACATATCATTGCTTAGGAATAGTAATGGTTTATATCATGGCTACAGTAAAACAGTAGAAAAACATTTGTATGAAATATTTGACAGTCTTCCGTTAACCGGAAAGGAACGGCTGTTGGATATCGGTTGTGGAAAAGGTGTTGTTCTCCGGATTGCATCAGGTTATCCATTTGAAAAAGTAGCAGGAATTGAAATTGATGAACGGCTGGTGGCTATTGCGGAAAACAACTTCCGTGTTCTCAAGTTGGATGACAGGGTACAATGTTTTCATGCAAATGCAGCAGAATATGAAGACTATGGAAACTATAATATCTTCTTTATGTTTAATCCGTTTTCAGGCGCTATCATGGAAAAGGTGGTTGATAAGTTGTTGGAAGCTGCAGAAAAAAAACCGGTTACTGTTATATATCACAATCCTGTATATATGAAGTGCTTTGAGCAGAAAGGAGAAGTGATAATCTTGCGGCAGCTCTATGATAAAACCAAAGATTATAGTACATGTATTTTTCAGATGAGCAGCCGCAGGCAGTTAAGCGTAACGGATAAAATTCCATAATTTACTTTTGAACTTAGATATGCTATATATAGTATTAAGTATGAAAGCTGTTTAAGTAAGATACAGAGAAAGATGAAAGACGGAAAATATTTATGAAATGCAGAGAAATATTTGAACGGGGAATTAAGTTTCATCATTATTGTAATACAGCATATCCGTTGAGACCAAATTCATTAGCGCAGTAC
>CAZKOR010000349.1:1336-3115 GCA_964554405.1 uncultured Bacteroides sp.
CTCAGCTTGCTGAGCATTTGGTATTATGGCTCTTTTTAAGGAGCTTTTACTATTGGAAACGACATAAGTTTAAGTGAAAGCGGAGGATATAGATAAAAATGAAACTAGGAATCGTAGGCTTACCCAATGTCGGAAAAAGTACATTATTTAATTCTTTAACGAAAGCAGGCGCGGAATCGGCAAACTATCCGTTTTGTACAATCGACCCGAATATCGGTATTGTAGCGGTTCCCGATGAGAGACTGAAACTGCTCGGGGATATGTATCATTCTAAAAAAGTGACGCCGGCAACAATCGAATTTGTCGATATTGCGGGACTTGTAAAAGGCGCATCCAAAGGAGAGGGACTCGGCAACCAGTTCCTCAGTAATATCCGTGAAGTAGATGCGATTGTTCATGTTGTGCGCTGTTTTGAAGATTCCAATATTGTGCATGTGGACGGCTCCATCAATCCGCTCCGTGATATTGAGACGATTAATTTAGAACTTATTTTTTCCGATATGGAGATTTTGGACAGAAAGATAGTTAAAGTGGAAAAAGCTGCCCGAATGGATAAGACACTGGCAAAGGAACTTGCCTTGCTGGAAAAAATAAAAGCGCATTTAGAGGACGGTAAACTTGCCAGAAGTCTTCCGATAGATGATGAAGATGAACTTGCGCTGATGAATTCCTATAATCTTTTAACGTATAAACCTGTTATTTTTGCGGCAAATGTTGCAGAGGATGATTTGGCGGATAACGGTGAAAATAATGAGGGAGTTGCTAAAGTAAGGACATTTGCGTCTGAAAATGACAGCGAAGTATTTGTTATTTGTGCGCAGATTGAGCAGGAGATTGCGGAACTGGATGAAGAAGAAACCGCCATGTTTTTGGAGGACCTCGGACTGAAAGAGTCCGGTTTGCAGAAGCTGATAAAAGCAAGTTATCATATCCTTGGCTTAATGAGCTTTTTGACAGCGGGCGAGGATGAGACAAGGGCATGGACGATTAAAATCGGTACAAAGGCGCCGCAGGCAGCCGGAAAAATTCATACCGATTTTGAGAGAGGATTTATTAAAGCGGAAGTTGTGAATTATAAAGATTTACTGGAGCAGGGTTCTCTGGCGGCAGCTAGAGAAAAAGGACTGGTCGGCATGGAAGGAAAAGAGTATGTCGTAAAAGACGGGGATGTTATTTTGTTCCGCTTCAATGTCTAAGAGGGTATTATTATGAATGATATTATGGGTATATCGGATATTGCCTTTCCCAATATAGGGCTGTATTTACGGAATGTGCCGAAGACGTTCAGTATATTTGGGTTTTCGATTGCACTTTACGGTGTGATTATCGTAATCGGTATTATGAGCGGTCTTTTTATGGCGGAATATATGGCGAAAAAGGAAAAAGTGAATCCGGATATCGTTTGGGACTTTTTTATTTATGCGGTTATTTTTTCTATTATCGGAGCCAGAATTTATTATGTTATCTTTTTCTGGGATGAATATAGAAATAATCTGGGGGAGATTTTTAACCTGCGAAAAGGCGGATTGGCGATTTACGGTGCAGTCATAGCCGCTTTTACTACATTGTATATCTTTTGTCGTGTGAAAAAGCAAAGTTTTCTGGAGTTGGTTGATATTTGTGTGCCGGGATTGATTTTAGGGCAGGCGATTGGAAGATGGGGCAATTTTACGAATCGGGAAGTGTTCGGAGAATATACAAACAATCTGCTTGCCATGAGACTGCCGATTGATATGGTCAGAAGTATGGATATTTCGGCAAATGTAGCGGCGCATATTG
>CAZKOR010000350.1:0-3102 GCA_964554405.1 uncultured Bacteroides sp.
TTGGAGGTATATACAATGAGAAAGACATTTAACTTTTCTGCCGGACCTGCTGTGTTGCCTGAACAGGTATTACAGGAAGCAGCAGATGAAATGATGAATTATAAAGGTAGCGATATGTCCGTTATGGAGATCAGCCATCGCTCTGCATTATTCCAATCCATCATTGACGAAACGGAAGCTGATTTGAGGTCATTGTTCGGCATACCCGATGATTACAAAGTCCTGTTTTTGCAGGGCGGCACTTCGCTTCAATTCGCTATGATACCGTTAAACTTTATGCGTAATCGTAAAGCGGATTACATCCTGACGGGTTATTGGGCTAAAAAGGCTTATCAGGAAGCAAAGCTATTTGGAGACGCTCATGTAGTTGCTTCTTCTGAGGATCGAGATTTCTCCTACATTCCCGATTGCAGCGACTTGAATATCTCACGGGACACAGATTACTTATATATGTGTGAAAATAATACGATCTACGGAACAAAGTTTCATACGAAGCCTGACAGCAAGGGGAAAATTCTTGTAAACGATATTTCGTCTTGCTTCTTATCCGAGCCGATGAATGTCTCGGAGTATGATATGCTGTTCGGCGGTATTCAAAAAAATCTCGGTCCCGCAGGCCTTGTGATCGCCATTATCCGAAAGGATTTGATTTCCGAAACGGTGCTCCCCGGCACACCCACCATGTTGAGATACAAAACTCATGCGGACAAAGGTTCTATGTACAACACGCCGCCGACCTACAACATTTACATTGTCGGCAAGGTGATTAAATGGATTCAGTCTCTCGGCGGTTTGGAGAAAATGAAAGAAATTAACGAGGTCAAAGCTGCTCTCCTTTATGATTATTTAGATAAAAGCGATATGTTCTACGGATTGGCTGATAAGGACAGCCGCTCGCTTATGAATGTTACTTTCCGTGCTAATTCAGAAGAATTAAATTCTGCTTTTGTTAAGGCTGCGGCTAAAAATGGCATTATTAGTATTAAAGGTCACAGAGCAATCGGCGGTATGCGTGCCAGCCTGTATAATGCAATGCCGCTTGAAGGAGTTAAGCATTTAGTTAAGTTTATGGAAGAATTTGAGAAAAGCGGAGGGCATTATGCAGAATAGCGATATTTTCATCAAAGACAGCACATATATCGCTCATACCTATAATCGCTTTCCGGTTGCCGTTGAAAGTGGTCATGGTGCAGTAGCGACCGATTTTGACGGGAAGAAGTATATTGATTTCGGTAGCGGTATCGGGACAAATTCTCTCGGCTTTTGCAACGAAGAGTGGATCAGTGCAGTTACGGCACAACTGAAAAAGGTTCAGCACACTTCCAATCTATTTTATACACAGCCGGACGCTGTTTTAGCGGAACGCCTTTGCATAGAAACCGGGTATCGTAAAGTTTTCTTTGGAAACTCCGGTGCGGAAGCTAATGAGGGCGCTATCAAAATTGCAAGAAAATACGGCACCCAAAACAAGGGGGAGCATTGCAATAACATTATTACCCTTGAAAATTCTTTTCACGGCAGAACGGTTACAACGCTTGCCGCAACGGGTCAGGATGTTTTTCATCAATATTTCTCACCGTTTACAGAAGGATTTCGATATGTCCCTGCAAATGATAAACAGGCGCTTGCAAGTACTGTCGATGATTCCGTATGTGCGGTTATAATCGAGCTTGTGCAGGGAGAAGGCGGCGTTATAGCATTAGACAGAGAGTATGTAAAATATGTTGAACAGCTCTGCAAAGAGAACGGCATTCTGCTGATCGTCGATGAAGTACAAACGGGAATCGGCAGAACAGGAACATTCTTATGCTGTGAACAATATGGAATCCACCCGAATATTATCACACTTGCAAAAGGCTTGGGGGCAGGACTTCCTATCGGCGCAATCCTTATGGATGAGCTTACGGAAAATGTCTTTCAGCAAGGTCATCACGGCTCTACTTTCGGCGGAAATCCTGTTGTCTGTGCCGGTGCGATTGAAGTAGTAGGTCAAGTCTGCAATGAAAAGTTTCTTTCAGATGTAATATCAAAAGCACAATATTTGAATAAGCAGTTAATATCACTGCCAGGCGTTACTCAGGTGTCCGGTTTGGGACTTATGATCGGTATATCTGTTGAAGAAGGATTAAATGCACAGGACATTGCTAAATGCTGTGTAAAAAATGGTCTGCTTATATTGACAGCCAAGAAAAAATTGCGGATTCTGCCGCCCTTAAATATTACATTTAATGAGATCGACAGGGGCGTATCTATACTGCGGCAGTGCATATCTGAATCATAAAAAATATGGTGAATAATAATGAGTTACAAAACACAATGGATACTTTGCCCCGTTTGCGGCAACAAAACCCGTGACAGAATAAGAGAAGATACGGTCTTGAAAAACTATCCTCTCTACTGTCCGAAATGCAAACAGGAAACGCTGATAGAAGCGGATAACTTGAAAATAACCGTTATAAAAAAACAGAAAACCTAATCTCTATATGTACGCCGCCGTGTATGGGTAAAACCATAGCGGCGGTGTTTCTTCGCCTATCTGCTCTATTCAACGGTCGAACTAAATAGTATTCCCAGCATTTCCGAAAAATATTCAAAAACTTATCGGAAAGTATTGACAAACATCTATCCTGCGATATATAATAAAATACTCTTTTCGGAGAGTTACAACTGAATATTGATTTACACAGATTTTGAAAGGACGACTTTAAGTCGGACAATGCTTGCGGTATGCTAAGCGAAAACACCGCCGCTTCTGAAGCTGCCTTGAACTGTCAGCAGACGGAAAGTGTAAATGACAGTTTCGACTTTGAATTTCAAAGCCGGTTACATGAATGTGAAACCAAACCATCAAGGGGGATTTCTATCCTTTTGACGAGTCGGTACGCATTTATGTGCCGGCTTTTTTTGTTGCCCAAAACGCCGGTTACAACTGAATGACCGGCTGAATGGGATATGTTTTTCGGGGAAGTATCGCCAAGATAAGAGCGTGCCAAGAAAAACGAAACGCCGCCTGAGACGGGGGCAGGAACTGCATTCAGGCAGAACGGCAAAAACAGGCAGAACAAGTCTGTTTTCGGGACTTGTGTACTGTTATGACTGCAA
>CAZKOR010000351.1:0-3101 GCA_964554405.1 uncultured Bacteroides sp.
AAGAACTTGTAACGCATCATGTCAGCTGACAGTTAAAAGTAGCGCCGGAACATATTTCGGATACCGTCTTATCCAAAATGGGAAAGCCGGGGCGTTCCATTTACGAGCAATTTGTCCGGAAATATGATAAAATGAATAGGAAGCTTGGGAAAAAACAGTTTTTAGTGCCGTATTTGATGTCGTCACATCCGGGGTCTGACTTAAAAGAAGCCATAGAACTGGCGGAATATTTACGCGACCTTGGCTATATGCCGGAACAGGTACAGGATTTCTATCCGACGCCTTCAACGATGTCCACTGTCATGTATTACACCGGCATAGACCCGCGAAACGGAAAAAAAGTGTATGTATGCAAAAATCCGCACGAAAAGGCGATGCAGCGTGCGCTGATCCAATACCGCAACCCGAATAATTATGACCTTGTATATGAAGCGCTCAAAAAAGCAGGCCGGGAAGATTTAATCGGATTTGATAAAAAGGCGCTTATCCGCCCGAAAGGCACACATAAAAATACAACGGAAAAGATACAAAAGCCACATCCGAAGAAAAAAACAATTCGAAATATACATAAGCGTAAAAGTAAATAAGGAAAATGAAAAAACGGTAAAGGGGTGTATGTATGAATATTGCGATTATTACAGGAGCATCTTCCGGTATGGGCAAAGAATTTGCCAGACAGCTTGCCGGAAGTCTCGTAAAAACAGACGAAATATGGCTGCTTGCCAGAAGGCGCGATAAGTTAAGAGAACTTGCACATGAACTAACGGCAGAGGCCGTGCATGGACAGGCCGTCAAAATCAGAACGATTGCGATTGATATGACGGATGAGGGCAAACTGGCACGTTTTGCCGAAATGCTGATGATACGAAACGCCGGCATATCAGTGCTTGTTAATTGTGCGGGCACAGGAATTTACGGCGCATTTGAAAAGCAAAGCAGAGATGAAGTAACGCAGACAGTACGCTTAAATGTATTGGCACTGACGCAGATGACAAAATTTTGTCTTCCCTATATGCGGAAAGGAAGTAAAATCATACAGCTTTCTTCCGGCGCTGCCTTTTTGCCGCAGGCTGATTTTGCGGTATATGCAGCTTCTAAAGCCTATGTCTATTCTTTTAGTCTTGCGCTCGGGGAAGAATTGCAGAAAAAAGGCATTTCAGTAACAACTGTCTGTCCGGGTCCGGTGAAAACGCCGTTTTTAGATCATGCCTACGGACGATATGGGGAAATGAATACTTTGAAAAAAATGACGATGGCGAAACCTGAAAAAGTTGTAAAAAAAGCATTACAAGACTGTAAAAAACACAAGGCAGTATCCGTTTACGGCCTGCCGATGAAGCTGCTGTACGGACTGACGAAAGGGCTGATTAGATGAAAAAAAGAGTATTAAAAGGGCATTACGGTTATATTGCGTATCAAAAAAAATTCTCAGTGATACGCACAGTCATTTACTTTGCTATTTCCCTTGCCATTTACGGTATCGGCATTTATTCCACCGGAAGCAATAAAAATCTGCTGACGATTGTTGCGGTACTCGGTCTGCTTCCGGCATGTAAAAGCGCTATTAATGCCATTATGTTCTTAAAGGCACATGGATGCAGTGAGGACGCATGGGAAAAAATATCCGCTTATGATGATAAGCTGACCGGATTTTATGATATGTATTTTACTTCCTATCAGAAAAACTTTCCCTTAAGCCATATGGTATATAAGGGCAGTGTCATATGTGCCTATACGGAAAGTGAAAAATGCGACTGTAATGCAGGCGAACAACATTTAGAGCAAATGCTTTTGCAGGATGGCGTGAAACATATGACCATTAAAATTTTCAATAATCTGGAAAAATATTTAGACCGACTCGGTCAATTGTCAAATCTGGAGACAGAAGGGCAAAAAAACAGAGATGAAGTGATCGGGCTATTTTATTCCATTTCCTTATAACGGAGTAAACGCTTATGTATCAAAAAACGATTACGGAGAGGGACGCCGGGGCGCGGTTTGATAAGTATCTGCACAAGTTACTGCCGGAAGCGGGCAGTGGATTTTTATATAAAATGCTCCGCAAAAAAAATATCCTTTTAAATGATAAAAAAGCAGACGGCAGTGAAAAAATTGCCTGCGGAGATGTCGTATCGATTTATTTTAAAGAGGAAACGCTGCTTAAATTCATGGGAAATCCGCCGAAAACGCAGGAAATGACGGCGCAGCATAAGAAGGAGTTTTCAGTCGGCGTTATCTATGAAAACGAACATATTCTGATAGCCGATAAGCCTGCTGGACTCCTGACACAAAAAGCGGAGAAAGACGATTTTTCCCTGAACGAATGGCTGATTTCTTATCTGCTTGATAACAACCGGATAACGAAAGAGGAACTGCAGACGTTTAAACCATCGGCATGTAACAGATTAGACATAAATACAAGCGGTATTGTACTGTGCGCAAAGACGCTTAAAGGAGCGCAGATGCTCTCTGAACTTTTAAGTTCCCGCAGCCTTCATAAATTTTACAGACTCTATGTAAAAGGGCATATCACGGAGAAAAAAGAAATAGACGGCTATCTCTATAAAAATGAAAAGAACAATAAAGTACGAATATACAGCACAGCAGATGCCAAGCGAGCAGGAATCAAAGGTTCCTATATTCGGACCGGATATACACCAGTCTGCTTAGAAAAAGACAAAACGCTTTTAGAAGTGGAACTGATTACCGGAAAATCACATCAAATCCGTGCCCATTTAGCCGGTATTGGAGCACCATTACTTGGAGATTATAAGTACGGTGACAGGGTGTGGAATGACAAATATAAGAAAGAATACGGGATAACGCATCAGCTTTTACATGCTTACCGGATTGTTTTCCCAAAACTGCCGGAACCTTTTACCGATATCAGTGAAAAAACTTTTTATGCGCCGATGCCGGAAATTTTCGAAAAAATAAGAGAAAGAAGTTAAAATACAACATGGCAACATGGAATTCAAGAGGACTCCGTGGCTCCACTTTGGAGGATTTAATCAACCGAACCAATGAAAAATATGCGGAAAACGGGCTTGCCCTGATTCAGAAAATTCCGACGCCGATTACACCGATTACGATTGATAAGC
>CAZKOR010000352.1:0-3089 GCA_964554405.1 uncultured Bacteroides sp.
TCAAGGATGTTCAGGAAGGAAAATTTGCGAAGGACTGGCTGCTTGAAAATCAGGCGGGGAGAACCTACTTCAATGCGAAAAAGCAGATTGAATCAGAACATGAGATTGAAAAAGTTGGGACAGAACTTAGAGGCTTGATGTCATGGATGAAAAAAGAAAAAGTATGCAAACAGAATTGATTAAGATATTCTTAATATTATTGAGTTTTGGATAAAAATATGATAGTTTTAAGGCATGGAACGTAAGAATAATTTTTAGAGCAACTGTAACAATAACTGTATCAGAAGAGAAAAGGCGGGAGTACGGATGAAGAGTAAGCTGTATTATGTATTATTTTTTTTATACGCCATTGTTGTGGCTTTTGTTTTCTATTTGAATGGAGTATTTACAGGGGAAGAGATTTCAGTTGTAAATCTGGTGATCAATCTTGGCTTCCTGATTATCATCGGAATTCTTTTTTTGATATCTACTGTCAGTTTCGGCAGGCTCAATCAGGTCACTTATGAGCTGGAGGATGTTGCGATTCGTCTGCAGAAGGAATACAAGGAAGCAAACGGAAAGAATCTCTGGGGAAAATATCGGGATAATACCAAAGTTTTTGAAGATGAGGCGTTACAGGATGCCTTTAATAAATACCGTCTGCGGGTAAAAGGTGCAAAGACGAAGCGGGGAGCCGCCGCGTCCTGTGATCTGGAAGAATATATCAATGAAGATCTTTTGGACAGAGTAAGTATGAATTTTTTTAACTCCGGGATTTCAGGAACGCTTACGGGACTGGGGATTTTAGGAACGTTTCTTGGTCTGTCCATGGGACTTGGCGCATTTAGCGGAGACGATATTTTTACGATTTCTGATAATGTTGGGTCTCTGCTTTCGGGTATGAAAGTGGCTTTCCATACTTCAGTATACGGAATTCTTTTTTCGTTGGTATTTAATTTTGTTTATCGAAGCATTATGTCGGATGCTTATGAGACACTGGATGAGTTTTTGTGTGTGTTCCGTCAGACCACACAACCCCATGCGGTGAATGATGATGAAAATTCTGCGACGATGCTTGTTTATCAGGCGGGGATGGCGAATTCCTTAAAGCAGATGCTTGAAATGATGAAAGGCAATACGGCGGAACAGACGGCGGGTGTGGAGCGTATCGTAGATAAATTTACCGAACAGATGCAGTCCGCTTTGGACGCGGACTTTAAGAAACTCGGGAGCGCGCTGAAGACTGCAGGAGAAGCACAGACTGTCAGTGCAGCAAATGCAGCGGAGATGGTGGAAGCGGTTACTGCGTTAGTGGAGGTAAACCGCAATGTACAGGAAGCTCTTGCGAATGTCATGGAAAGGCAGGAACTGTTTGCGAAGCAACTTGAGGAGCAGAAGAAAATGCTGGAAGATACATGCAGTGATATGAGCGATGAGATCAGCAGCCAGTTATATACATTTGAACAGATGAGGAATTTATATGAAGAATAGACGAAGGAACAGGGAAGCTTTTGCGGAGCACAGCTATTGGCAGTCCTATTCGGATATGATGGCGGCGCTTTTGCTGATATTTGTTTTGATGATAGCGATTACTCTTGCTATATACAGACAGAAAACGGATGATCTGGATACGACAAGGCTGGAGCTTAGTGCGGCACAGAGTCAGCTAGATGCGACGATAGAGGATTTGGAGCTTTCCAAGGCAGAGTTAGAGCAGTCTAATGAAGAGCTTGCTTCTTCGCTGGCGCAGCTACAGCAGGCTTATGAGCAGGAAGCTTTGACGAAAGAAGAATTGAATAATGCTTATCTGGAGATAGAAAATGCCAGACAGGAGCTGACGACGACGAAGCAGGAACTGCAGGATATTGTCGGAATTCGTACGGATATTATCGGGGCGCTGCAGTCTGCTTTCAGTAATTCCAGTATGAAAGTAGATGCTCAGACCGGTTCCATTACGTTTTCCTCAGATGTGCTTTTCCGCTATAACAGTTCCCGGCTTACAGCGGACAGTAAGGAGACACTACAAAGTATTATTCCGATGTATCTGGATGTGCTTCTCCAGGATCAGTTCCGCGACTATATAGCGGAGATCATTATTGAGGGACACACGGACACGGACGGCGGCTACCAGAGCAATATGGAACTGTCCTATGCGCGTGCCAATGCTGTAGCGGAGTTCTGTCTGGATAAAAGAAACGGACTTAGTGAGATAGAAATTGAACAGCTTCAAAAGCTTCTTACCGTCAATGGAAAATCATGGAGTAATCCCGTCTATCAAAAGGATGCTTTCGGTAATTCTACGGGGGAAGTGGATATGACGGCTTCCAGAAGGGTGGAAATTAAATTTCGTCTGAAGGAAGATGAAATGATTGAGAAGATTGCGGGGATTTTGAATCAGGAATAGAGATTTGCGAGGGTTGCAAAGCAACCGTTTTAAACCGGCAGCTCCACCGTCACAACCCCGCCCCCTTCCGAACGGTTGCCAAGGATGAGCGCCCCGCCCATTCCATCGACAAGTTGTTTTACAATTGTAAGCCCCATTCCGAAATGGGAACTATCACTGCGGCTTGTATCGTCCCGATAGAATTCTTCCGTGCCAAGGCGCAAAGCTTCCGCGGAAAACCCGCATCCCTCATCGGAAACGGAAAATTGAAGCATTCTGCCGGAAGAAGAATTACCGGATGTGTTGTTTTCACAGGTAATGATGCAGGTGTGTAAAGTCACTGTGCCGTGGTCGGGTGAATAATAAATGGCGTTGTCTAGTAAGTTATTCAAAATACGTTTTATAATAGCTTCCGGAAAAGGAAGATATTCAGGTAAAGTTTCGGATATAAAAGAGACAGAAAGGTCTTTTTTATGTCCGAGACTTTTTGTATTCTCACAAAGTTCATTAAGGAACTGTCGAAAAGGAACAGGAAGAGAGCTAACGGAATTTTCGTCCGGCATATCTTCCTTTGCCGCTTCAATCATTTTTGTCACGTAGCTTTGAATCTGCTCTGCATTTTTAAGAACGAACTGATTATAGGAAGTCTGTTCCGTATCAAGTTCTGTTTCGGCAAGAAGTTCCGCATTGCCGCGTACAATGGTGAGCGGTGTTTTAATGTCATGTG
>CAZKOR010000353.1:0-3080 GCA_964554405.1 uncultured Bacteroides sp.
CATTTGATGCCATGCATTCAACCCGCCCATATAGGGAAAGAATGCCAATGGAAAACATTATTTCCGAATTGAAACGTGTTGCTGGCACACAGTTGGATAAGGACATTGTAAATATTCTTCTAGAACTGATTATGGAGGGAGCCTTTACGGAAGAAGATCAATATGATAAAGAATATTATTAAAAAAGAGGGTGCGCGCAGGCATCCTCTTTTAGTCTATAAACATAATAATATCATTAGGTGTACATTGTAAAACTCTGCATAATTTTTCTAAAGTATCGACCGTAATGCCCTTATTATGCTTGAGATTGTTGATTGTTCTGGGATTTATATTGTATTTATGAATTAGTGTATATGTAGAAATATTCTTTTCTTTCATTGTACTCCATAATGGTTCGTAATTTACCATAATTTCACCTCTTTCGCTAAAATTATGGTTTAGAAACATGCTCTTGCCTATCCTTAAAAATGTAACTATAATGAAATATGTATCTATATAGATATGGATATTCTAACGTGAAAAGGAGTACGTACATATCATGGAAGAAAGCTTTTTAGATGTAATAACAGACAGTGCGCTTAATGAACGCTTTGATAAGATAATCTTACAGGATGAAAAGTATTTGCAATTACAGGAAAAGATTGAGAGCTTATCTGGTGAATATGATTAGCTTACATTATCAGATGAACAAAAACTTATCATTAATAAGCTTGTTGATGCATATATGGAAATCGGAACATACTTCGCATATGCTACATATCGTCAGGGATTCAGGGACTGTGGTAATTTGTTTAAAGAAATTTGCATGTAATTGAGAGCAGGATTAGCTATATGGAACTATGCGCAAAACGCTTGTTTAACGAATAGTTGTTTCCGTAATGACTTATTCCGGCAATCATTTATTTCTCCCGATAGTCCTCGGAACTGTTATATTTTGTCACATACCTCCGGTAATAATCATCTCCGGACTGCTGTATATTTTTATTGTTCGAGCGTTCTTTTCCGGACATAACATGCTGATAATTATTATGAAAATCCCGGACAAAATTCATATTATTCGTTTTCTCCTTATTTTTTTTAATCTTTCTGAAGCTGTACGCATACATAAATATGACAAAAATAAGAAGCAAAATGCCAACTTTTATAATTCCGTTCATTTATTGTGTATCCTTTCTTATATTTCTATTTCCGCTGCTTTCACATCATCAATCGATTCTATACCATCAAATTTCCTCCGAATCCAGCATAATCGTAAACGGTCCGTCATTTACGAGTGAAACTTTCATATCTGCGCCGAATTCCCCATGCTGTACGGTAGGAACCGTTTCTTTGCATTTTGTGATAATATATTCATAAAGCTCATTCGCCATATCCGGTTTTCCCGCATCGATAAAAGAAGGTCTGTTGCCGTGCTTACAGTCTGCATATAGTGTGAATTGTGAAATAATTAACAAACTGCCGTCTACAGATTCCAGATTTAAATTCGTTTTCCCGGCCTCATCCTCAAAAATACGTAAGTTTAACAGTTTACGAATCATTTTATCCGCAATTTCTGTTGTATCATTTTGACTGACGCCGACAAAAACAAGAAATCCTTTCTGAATCTGCCCGATAATCCGGGAATCCACTACTACTTCCGCCTGCGTGACACGTTGTATTAAAAATTTCATAATCACTGCTCACTTTCGTTTTGGGCATTATTTTGCGATTTTCTCTTCTTTTTCACAGGAACATATTCCGTAAAAACATTGGCGTCCGAAATAGAGCCTACCATCAGATACGGCTGAGTGTCCGTTGGCAGATTCTTCCCCGCAAGTTTTTTATTAACAAGCGACTTAAATCCCGCATAGCATACCGCAAAAATCGGTACACCCACCAACATGCCTAAGATTCCGAACGCACCGCCGAAAATGGTAATGGAAAAAATAACCCAAAAACCGGATAAACCTGTAGAATCTCCTAAAATCTTTGGTCCCAATACATTGCCGTCAAACTGCTGTATTACAAAAATCAAAATAAGAAAATACAGCGCCTGCATTGGATTTACCATAAGAATCAACAATGTGCTTGGGATGCCTCCAATCCAAGGACCAAAGAAAGGAATCAAATTCGTTACGCCGACAATAACGCTTACTAACGTCGCATAAGGCGTACCAATGATATTCGTGCAAAAAAAGCAGATAATGCCGATAATAATAGAATCTATAACTTTTCCGCCAAGAAAACCGCTGAATGTTGTATGGGTAAAGCGGAAAGTTGAAATAATCTGATTCGCTGTTCCAACATCAAAAAAAGCATACGCAATTTTTTTCGCCTGTCCGGCAAAGGTTTCCTTGCTGCCTAATATATAAATAGAGATAATGAATCCGATAATTAAATTCCACATACCTTTCAAAAAATCGATAACACCTGTTGAAAGACTGATAATTATCCCATTAATTTTAGGCATTATGCTTGTATTAAAAAAATCTTCCAGATTCTCAGAGTATTTGAACACTTCATCTACCAGCGATTCTAAATCCGGATTATTTTCCAAAAGACCGGTTACCCAGTCCTGAAGATTTACGACATAGATAGGAAATTGAAATACGATACTCTGTATACTTCGAATCAGCTCCGGAATAATCAGGGATAAAAATTCATAGGCAACGATGAAAACAACGCAGATAGTCAAAAGAATGGAAGCCATGCGTACTCTTTTTTTATTTTTTCCTGTTACGGAAATGTGTAATTTATAACAAACCGGTTTTACAATCTTCTGCTCTATTGTATTTAATATCGGAGTCATCAGATAAGCTAAAATCAGTCCGTCAATAATCGGCATGGAAATCGTCACAAAAGAATGAATAGCGTTAGAAAGACTTGCTCTATGAAAAAGAACGTAATAAAAAAGTATCCCGGTGATAATTACGAAAACAGCCGTCAGTCCCCAATATAGATATTTTTTATCAAAATGAAATTTCATACCGCAACCATGCCCTTCTTATTCATGATAATTTAAGTATATCATTTTTTTAACAATCTGTATTACTTTTCTGAAATATTTCTGAAAAAATATGGAATCTCTGATATAATAAGGT
>CAZKOR010000354.1:0-3051 GCA_964554405.1 uncultured Bacteroides sp.
CAGACAGCGTCTGTGACTCAAAAAACCTTTTCTCAAGCCTAACATAGAGTTTTGCGATTGTCAATTTTTTCGTATTCTTCGCAGCCAAAAATTCCGATTGATGCAGTGGTCTTTTCACGGTATAATAAATCAATATACAGACGAAGAGTATACTCGCAGAGTACGGTTGGAAGAAGGCATTTTATGAAAAGAAATCATGTGGTCGATATACTGAAAGGCATTTGTATTATATGTGTGATCATTACACATTACAATTGGAAGAACAGCGTTCGGCTAATACCGATGTTTCCGTTTTTTATTGACATGGCTGTTCCGGTTTTCATGATCGTTTCGGGATATGTGTATGCCATCTCATTTGAAAAACATAATATCTCCTCTATCGGCCAGGCCTATCAAATAGATTATCTGATAGACAAACTGCTCCGCTACACCATACCGTTTATTATTATATATGTATTGGAATTGATTGCATTCTACAGGATTGATGTCGTTTACTGCAAGAGAGAAATCATATGGAATTTCTTTACCGGAGGATTTGGCTATGGCTCATACTATTATCCTATCATGATTCAATTTATCTTTGTCTTTCCGATCGTTTTTTTCTTGATTAAAAGGCTGGAATTTTTTGGACTTGTCCTCACAGGATTTCTCAATGCATTATATGAACTGCTGCAGTGGTCATACTATGTCAGCCCCGAACATTACAGACTGTTGCTGTTTCGATATTTGTTGCTGATTGCTTTTGGGTGCTATATGTATCTCAAAAAGGGAAAAATCAGAAAGCCCATAGGAATTGTCAGCGTATTGACTGGCATCTTATTTATATGGATATATATTTACCGCAATTACACACCTCATATTGTAATTCATTGGACAAGCACTTCTTTTCTGGCGGCATTATATATCATGCCTGTGATCGGTTTGTTGTTATGTTCCACAACAAACAGCCGAATCAAATGTCCGCCGATAGAATTATTGGGGAAAGCCTCTTACCACATATTTTTATCTCAAATGTATTATTATCAATTTGTTATGTATCCGCTTCAAGTCAGATATGCGGATGCTTCGACAATCAGCCTGCTGCTTATCAGTATTGTCGTATGTCTCAGCAGCGGTTTACTGTTTTATGTGGTTGAGACCGCAATAACCAAACGGATTCTGAAAGGAATACATGCTATGGATATTAAGCATAAATGTCAATGTGTTATAAATTATATCAATACACATGCTGTGCGTTGATGTGTTGTATGTGAAATGCCTTGATAGTATTGCTAAGAGTGCGCAATAACCCTATGCAGTCTTCAATTGAATAATTTGTATAATATATCATTCTATCCCCCTCTATATTCAATTTATTCCTTTGCAATTGTCTGAATAATTCATTCATATGTTCCCGCTTGAAATAGCAGATGAATTTATTCCGCTTAAGCGCGAATATTCTGCTATAACAATAGCCTGCTTTTCTATATTTTATAATAGACGCTCAAAAAAGCCTGCATACGTTTCGTCTGGATAACGTATGCTTGTCGTTAAAATGATCTGTTTACAAACCATATTTTAATATATACGATATTCCCAAAACCAACAACAGACAAAGGAGAACTTACTATGAACAATCTGCAAACGCACATTAAAAATTATCTGGAATACTGCGCCTCCCAGAAATGTCTGGATGAAAAAACATTAAAAGCATACCGCATCGATCTGAAACAGTTTACGGAACAAATTTCTATTTCGAATATTACGGAAATCACTTCTTCCGAATTAGAAAAATATATCGCCGGACTCCACAGACAATATAAACCCAAAACAGCAAAACGCAAAATCGCTTTGCTGAAAGCTCTTTTTCACGATCTGGAATATAAAGAAGTCCTTGAACAAAATCCTTTTAACAAAATACGGATACGTTTCCGGGAACCTGTGATCCTGCCTAAAACAATACCGTTACATACAGTCGAATCATTCTTATCTACCATATACAAACAATACCGGAATGCCTGCACTGACTATCAGAAGCGGAATGCCCTGCGGGACATCGCAGTCGCGGAACTTCTGTTTGCTACCGGCATGAGAATATCAGAACTGTGTACGTTAAAAGTCAATGACATAAACTTATATGATGGAACAATTCTTATCTATGGAAAAGGGGATAAGGAACGCCGCATTCAGATTGGAAGTGAGGCAGTTATTTCCATTTTAAAAGAATATAAAAATAATTTCATTTCAGAGATACAATTCTGCGGACACTTTTTCGCAAACCAGAACGGAAACGCTTTATCAGATCAGGCCGTGCGCAGGATGATAAACAAGTATACTTCAATGGCGTCTATTGAACTGCATATAACACCGCATATGTTCCGCCACACTTTTGCGACAAGTCTTTTAGGAGCCGATGTTGATATACGTTATATTCAGAAAATGTTGGGACACAGTTCCATAAATATTACAGAAATATATACGCATGTCGCAGTAGCCAAGCAGAGGGATATTCTTGTTGCAAAACATTCAAGGAATCATTTTCATTTATAATTTTTCAGGGCAATCCATTATTTTATAGGGTATGGATTGCTCTATTCTTTTTAATGGATAATAAAAAGTTATCTATTATTTCTTCTTTGAATATAAAAACTACAACATCAAAACATATGAAGAGGTACTTTTATGAGACCAGAATATTTTGAAGATTTGATAAGTTTATGTAAAGATATTTCAATACAAGAAAACAAATTATTACCATTATGTGCTGCAGAAAATGTTGTTTCTCCATTCAGTAAAATTCCTTTGGATACATTTCTACAGGAAAAATACATAATGGGAGGTGTAATGGAATATCAGGAAAATAGTAACTTTATTGGGAGCAAAAAATTATACAAAATATATGAGTTATTGAGCCGCCAATGCAATAAACTCTATGGATGTAATTATGCGGATGCACGAACATTATCTGGAGTAAACGCAGTAATGACGTTACTTATGAGTTTGTTTTCTGTCGGCGACACGCTTCTCATTTCTTCTGAAGAATGCGGAGGTCATGGATCTATGCCTAAAATT
>CAZKOR010000355.1:0-3045 GCA_964554405.1 uncultured Bacteroides sp.
ATACGGCGAAGGATTGATGGTACGAAGGACTCTGTATGTGTTTAACAGACTTCCCTCAAACGGCGCGCTCAAACGGTTAGATAAAACAATCTGGAAAATATCGCCTTCATGAATGTGATGTCTTGCTTTTTCCACCATATCGCAGTAGCGCTTTTTATCAAATAGCGGTGTCACTTCTCCGAGAAGTTTCCCGGCGGGTTCTTTTTTCTTTTCCCCTGTGCGCAGCAGTGTACACAACTGTTTTAATTCCATAACCGCCTTATTATAGCCGACTTCAATATCCTCTAGCGGCATATTGACAATCAGGATAATTTTCTGTCTGAAGTTATCAAAAGCAATGACCTTATCGAAAAGCATCAAGTCAACATCCTTGAAATCCTCGGTATCGACCGCTCCGGTCCTGACTGCCGGTTCGGCATATCCCTGATAATCATAAGCAAAATATCCGACCAGTCCGCCTGTAAAGGAAGGCAGGTAATCAAAACGCGGACTTTTGTAATCGGCAAGAACCTGTCTGAGATACGCCGATGGGTCGTCAGTCTGAAAAGTAATGTTTCCTGCTTTCATTTCACCGTTTATGCAGGTAATCTCTAATTTGGGGTCAAAGCCCAGAAACGTATAGCGACCCCATTTTTCTTTCTCCGCAACGGATTCCAACATATAACAGTGGGTTGATACATTCTTTAATATTTTTATCGCTTCTAACGGCGTACAGATATCCGAGAGGATTTCGCAGCTTACGGGCAGGACTTTGTACTTGCCTGTGGCGGCGATTTCCCGGACTTGCTCGATGGAAGGGGAAAAATTCATAGTTATAAGCCTCCTTGTGGTTTTATATATTTATGTACATGAAAACGTCCTTGACAGAATCAATCTATCTGTCAAGGACGAATAAATTCAACATTTGCTTTATCCGCGGTGCCACCTTGTCTTCACGGGAACTCCCGTGCACTTAGCAGGATACGAACATATCCCCGGCAACTGACGTATGCCGATACGTTGCAGAATACTTTGCATAGCAGAAACCAAAAACTGTTATGCATTTGACTGCACCCTCAGCGGTCCATTTGACAACTTGTTTCTCATCCGGTTCTCAGCATCCCGGACTCTCTGTACAGGCATCATTGCCGTTATCTCCGCTTCGCAGGTTTTTATATTAAATTGTTTATATGCTACCACAGTTCCTGATATCCGTCAAGACTCACGGCAGATTTTCTTGCCCAAAAAAATCATGTCAATTCATTACATCTACAAAATCCACCAGCGGAAATGCATAAATGTTTTTGTGTTTATTTTCAGGCACAAGCAAAAGCAGTCTATAATCTTTACTGCGTACCATGACATTTGCCCATAAGAATCTTGCTCGGCTTTTTCCTTCATATTCATAAACCACTAATTTTTGATGAAACATTCTGCTCCCAAGATGCAATGGCCATGGCGAAGGTTTTATCTTACTGGCGTTTACAATGTAGTATTTGATTTCCGCTTTATTTAAGGTCAAACACTCAAACAGCATACAAACCGCAATCAGAAAACCATCAAGCTGGAAGAGAAACATTAGAAATGTAAAATATCCAAATGCGGTCATTTTTGCATGTGTATTTACATCGCCCGAAAGGCTTATTACAAGCATTATCAAAACCCCAAAAATGAACGATATTAACAAAATTGTAAAAAACTTTTTCATTGCAGATTTCCGCAATCTTTTTAATATCATTTTCTAATTCTCATCTTCTAAAATCATAATCTAAGCCTTTCGTTCCTTATTTTGTTTCCCGTGTTTTATTCTCCAGATTTTATCATATACGGTCATAAATGCCAGAAACAATATATGTCTGTTCCGGCTGCATCCATCCAGAGTATCTCCGCCACAATTTAGATATCCAGACTATTCTCATTTAACAGAAAGTCATAGATACTCATTGTTAAAATTCCGTCATCATCATGCCATGGCTTGATGACATCCTTCACAATAATAATCTTTTTAAATGAATCATGGACACTAATAAGTGATGCCTTTTCCTGCGCTCTCTTTTCATCATCGGGAATACTAAAAGCTGACTGGATATAGTAACGCTTACTTCCTATATTTGCTACAAAATCTATTTCAAGCTGCTTCTTTTCCTGCACGCCCTCTTCTGTTCTGTTTCGTTTTATGACCACACCCACATCTACCCGGCAGCCGCGAACACGTAATTCATTATAAATAATATTTTCCATAAGATGTGTTTCTTCTACCTGTCTAAATCCAAGTCTGGCATTTCTAAGTCCTACATCTTCAAAATAATATTTTAAAGGTGTACCAATATACTTCCTGCCTTTTACATCAAATCTGTTCACTTCACTTACAATAAAAGCATCCTTCAGATATTCAATATAAGCTCTGATCGTATTAAGGCTGATATCGGACCCTATCACGCTTTTAAATGTTGCTTCTATTTTGGAAGCATTTGTCAGTGAGCCAATGCCGGATGCCAGAACATTGATCAGATCATTCATCTCCTGCACTTTTTCTATACGATGCCGCTCAATAATATCCTTGATATATGTCTCTTCAAATAATCTTGTGAGATATTCCATTCTCTGCTCATCAGTATCCATTGTAACGGTCAATGGAAGTCCTCCGTAATGTACATACGAACTCCATCCATCATACTTATCACCTTCGAATACTTCCATATATTCTCTAAAGCTGACAGGATACACATGGATTTCATCACCACGCCCTCTGAACTCAGTAATAATATCCTTTGATAAAAATTTCGAATTACTTCCTGTTACATATATGTCCGCATTTTTTATATGAAGAAGTGAATTAAGCACTCCTTCAAATTCCTCCAACAACTGCACTTCATCCAAAAAAATGTAATAGTCACTGTCATCCGTAATCTTTCCCTTTATATAATCAAGAATGACATAGGGGTCTCTGTATTTCTTATTTTCCAACATATCAAGTTCAATTGCTATCATATGGTCATCTGCAACGCCTTCTGATTTCAGGTAGTTTTTAAATATGGTAAACAGAAGATATGATTTTCCTGAACG
>CAZKOR010000356.1:0-3042 GCA_964554405.1 uncultured Bacteroides sp.
TACCAATAACGCAATTATCCGTTTTCCATTCCGTACATTAAATTTCAACATTCTTCGTCTTTTTTCCATTCCGTTTCTGCTCATTTCATTTTTTCTTTACTTAATATAACATAATCTTGAATATAAATATATAGTATAATTCCAAATCCATAAAATAGTAAAAATAAAAATCATTTAGGAATAAAACCCTCGAAAATAAACAAATCAAAATCCTGCTTCAGACTTTCTAACTGCTCCTGACTCCTAACTGTCCACGCGACCGCCAAATTCTTATAAAGCTTCCTACATATTTGCCGCCCCGGTTCTTTTTTAAACAGACAGTTATAAGCAACAAAGTCCGGTTTGGTCGCCCAGTTCATCAGAAGATGACTCAGGGAAAAATGAAGCACATTTTTGTAATTGCCGTCACGTCTGAAATTGGTGGAGAGCTGTCCTCGCATAACTTCTTTATGATATCGTCTGTACCAAACAAGCGCAAGCGGATTAAAAGACTCAATGCAGTATACTCCCCGATATTCCGCAAGAAGCTTATGTACTGCCGGACACAAAGACAGGTTGGTCCATTCTATTTTTAGTTCCACGATGAGCGGAACCTTTCCTGCCGCCATATCCAGAAATTCTTTCAAAGTCGGTATTTTCTCCGTCGTCTGCCCCAATGATAACACTTGTAATTCTTCATATGTCAAAGCATCAATTTTCCCCGACACTCCACACATGCGTTCTAACGTAAAATCATGAAAAATAACAGGGATACCGTCTTTTGTCAGTTGGACATCCAACTCTATTCCATATTCCGCTTCCACTGCCCTGCGAAATGCCGTCATAGAGTTTTCCGGAACTCCATTCTGATTATCATGCAGGCCCCTGTGCGCATACAGCACACCCATATAAGGCTGACGGTTTGGTTTACTTTTAATACGCGGCATAATCATCAGCAGATACAAAATCGCCAAAGCTGCCACACATATCGCTGCCACTTCGATTAGTTTAAGAATCATCATGTCTTTTCTTTCCTTTTATACTCTTTCCCTGATACAATAAATATAATAAAGAATTCCAACTATTTGTGCAACTTAAATCAAATTTTTTTCTTAGCTTTATGTTATATTCGTATCGAAGGGAGATAAGCGTATGTATGAATGGAATGAGGCAATACAACAGATGATTGACTGGATTGAAGGTAATCTGTTTGAGAATCCGTCGCTTATGCAGATGTCGGAACAAATTGGATATTCCCCTTACTATTGTTCCGTACAGTTCCACAAACTCACGGGAATGACAATCAAAAGCTATATTGCAGGAAGACGGCTTTCGCATGCGGCCATTGCCCTGCGTGATACAGATGAGCGCATTCTTGATATTGCCATAAAATGCGGCTACTCTTCGCAGGAAGCTCTGACGAGGGCATTCCAGGCGATGTTCGGATGTACACCGGCATCCTATCGAAGGAAACCCGCACCCATTCCGCTTCCTATCAGACAGGTTGTTTATTTTCCTGAACATTACGCAGCTTTGAAAGGAGAAATGAATATGGGCAATACGATTGTAACAGAAGCAAATGTAAGAACAGAATTTATTCCGGCACATAAATATATCGGCATATGGGATGATAACGCGAAAGGCTATGGCGATTTTTTTGGAAAGCATGACTGCAATACTGTCTGCGGCATCATTGACAGCTTAAGCAATGTCAGTGACATCGTTATTACGGGGCATACTGCAGGCTGGCATATGGTAAACGGCGAGCGCAGATACTTCTATGGACTGGGCGTTCCTGCAGACTATAACGGAGCGGTTCCCGACGGTTTTGAAATCAGGGAATTTCCCGCAAGCTATTACCTTGTTTTCTTCCATCCGCCTTTTGACTTTTTAAAAGACAATGTCGAAGTCATGGGCAAAGTTGAAAACCTTGCATGGAACTATGATATCGAAAAAGAGTTCTGCGGCGGGAAATATACCTGGAACGAGGATGTCTGCCAATGCTACCAAAGACATTATCCGGAAGTAATAGGTTATGAAATTCTTCGTCCTATCAAACCCAAATTATCTTGAAAAAGCGGGCAATTTATGTATAATAGAAGAGTGGCTTTACAAAATGCAGAAAATAAGAGGTTTATAATATGATTAGTGCAAACAATGTAACCTATAGAGTAGGCAAGAAAGCCCTCTTCGAGGACGTTAATATCAAATTTACGGAAGGAAACTGCTATGGACTGATCGGCGCCAACGGCGCCGGGAAGTCCACATTCTTAAAAATTCTTTCCGGTGCATTGGATACTACAAACGGCGATATTGCCATCACCCCCGGTCAGCGTCTTTCGGTTTTGGAACAGGACCATTTCAAATATGACGCCTATCCTGTTATGGATGTTGTCATAATGGGAAATGAACGTCTCTACCAGATTATGAAAGAAAAAGACGCCATCTATGCCAAAGAGGATTTTTCCGATGAAGACGGCATCCGCGCCAGTGAACTGGAAGCGGAATTTGCGGAAATGGACGGATGGGATGCGGAATCCAACGCTGCCATGCTTTTAAATGGTCTTGGAATCGAAACTGACCTTCACTACAACATGATGAGCGACTTAAACGGTAATGAAAAAGTCAAAGTGCTGCTTGCCAAAGCGTTGTTCGGCAATCCCGATATTCTACTTTTGGATGAGCCGACAAACCACTTGGATTTGGATGCGATTGCATGGCTTGAAGAATTTTTAATCAACTTTGACAACACTGTTATCGTAGTCTCCCATGACCGTTATTTTTTGAATAAAGTATGCACCCATACGGCTGATATCGACTATGGCAAAATCCAGCTATTTGCCGGCAACTATGATTTCTGGTATGAATCCAGCCAGCTTATTATCAAACAGCGTAAGGAAGCCAACAAAAAGAAAGAGGAACAGATTAAGGAATTGCAGGAATTTATTTCCCGTTTCTCTGCCAACGCTTCCAAATCCAAGCAGGCGACTTCCAGAAAAAGAGCTTTGGAAAAAATCGAGTTGGACGATATCAAGCCTTCAAGCAGGAAATATCCTTATATTG